>CAYLRW010000001.1:0-73955 GCA_964386405.1 uncultured Acidaminococcales bacterium
ATAAATATTATAACCAAACCAGCTTTGGTTATAAGTAACGAATAATATCTCAATTGTACATCTATTTTTTTCAAACGTTTTAATATAAAAAGGACTAAGCAATGTATCAAGAACAGTAATAGTGTGTAATAAAGGAAAAAAGACCAATACCCACCAAACATACTCAGTGCTTTCAATACATAGTCAGGTAAATATGCGGCCGCAGGCCTTGTGATCCAGAAAATAAAAGTCGCAAAAAACCAAGAAAGATACCCAATTTTTGTTGATAAAAATGGAAAATTTCTACGATAAAATAAAATGGCCAAACACGAAGCAAGAAAATATATTAATAAGAAAACAGGATAGAGCATTTAAATTCTCCCTGACCTTTCAACCCATTTGTCCAAGAAAGTAACGGCATAGCAACCTATTTTACTGTAGGTCTCAGATGTAGGATGAATATCATCGAAAAAAGCATCCGCTGATATGTTGCTATTTATTATTATAGCCGGCAACAAGTCCAAAATGTAAGTTTTATCGAATTTATGATTTAATATTTCTCTTCTTAGCAAAGATAATCTGTCATTATAGTTTGTATAGGCTGTCAGAAAAGGAAGAATCAGACATAAATTTAATTGTTTGCCTGCACACCAATTTGCAATATTAGCTAAATCAGTTATTATGTTTTTAAGAGGCCTTTCCTGCATAATATCATTTGCACCACCCAAAACAAGAAGATGATGAATGTTATCAGGCAAATATACCGACTTAATTCGTTCAAAAATATCATCACATGTGAATCCACACTCGCCATAATTAAGACAGTTAACCATTTTGCTATTTCTATTTACAACATCAAGCCAAGAACTATTGTTATCATAAGGAAACCCATATATCAATGAATCGCCAAAACAGGCAATATTCTCTTTCATGGTTATCACCAATTTTTCTTTGAAAAACGACCAATCAGCCGAGGCAAATTGGTCGTTTTATTATTAGATCATTTCTTCTTTTTGAGTTCGTCCAGCAAAAATTCATTTAAAAGTTTAATATATGTACCTTTCATACCAAGAGATCTTGTTTCAATAAGTCCTGCGCTTTCAAATTTACGCAACGCATTAACAATAACAGACCTTGTTATTCCAGCCTGATCTGCAATTTTGCTGGCTACAAGCAGCCCTTCATTACCTTCCAACGCACCTATTATGTTAATTATTGCTTCAAGCTCTGAGTAGGAAAGAGTAGAAAATGCAATTTGAACCATAGCTCTTCTATGAGCAGCTTCTTCAATCTTGACAGTACGATTATGTAATATCTCAATGCCAATTACTGTAGCAGCATATTCTGAAAGTATAAGATCTTCTTCATTAAATGGCACATTAAATTTGGCAAGAATCAGAGTTGCCAAGCGCTCACCGCCACCATAAATCGGCACAATGGTTGTATATTTGCCATCGAATATACATTTTGTATCATTTTTAAAAGCGCACATACGATCTTGTAATTCAACATTTGGCAGTGTAGTGTGGCAGTCTGCCAACCACTTAGTATAATTCTTGGGAAAGTAAGACTTATCCAAAACTTGTGACTTCATAATATCACATTCGAAATCATTTATTAAAGCATATCCCCGAACATGACCTTCATTGCTCACAATATATATATTGGATACGATTACATCACGGAGTACTTTAACTAGCTCCGCACAACCAATCTTTCCTGATCTCTGAAGTAATTTGTTAATTTCTCTTGTCTTTTCAAGTAATGTTTGCATGACATCCTCTTCTCTCAGTAAAATTTTAGGCACGTGGGTGATTATTTTGATATACAGTTGAAATACGCTCGGTCGTCACATGTGTATATATTTGCGTCGTAGATAAGTTAGCATGTCCAAGTAATTCCTGAACAGCTCTCAAATCAGCACCGTGTTCAAGCAAGTGCGTAGCAAAGGTGTGTCTGATTACATGAGGAGACACATGCTTTTGTAACGCAAGTTCCGCAATATATTTACCCAAAATTCTTCTGACGCTCCTTGCAGATAACTGTGTCCCACGATGGTTAATAAACAATCGGTGATGTTCTTTAATATCATATCTACGCATAATTACAGGCCGTGATTTGATAAGATAAACATCTACGGCTTTTACAGCAGCACTACCTATTGGAACTATGCGCTCTTTATTACCTTTCCCTAAAAGCAAAACATACTGGTTACCCAAATCAATATGTTCCAATGTAAGTCCCACAAGTTCTGAGACACGACAACCTGTCGCATAAAGCAGTTCTAATAACGCCTGATCACGCAAACCTAATTCATCCCTGGCTGGCAGTTCAAGCAGTTCATTAATCTCGACCTCTTCTAAGAAAACAGGAAGCCTTTTATCTAATTTAGGGGTTTTAATTTTCATAAATGGATTGGATTTTACATAATTTTCACGCATTAAAAATTTGTAAAATGAACGTAAAGAAGAAATACGCCGAGCAATTGTTCTGCGAGCGTATTTCTCATCATTCATCAGAGCAAGATAAGCCCGTATATCCAACACCGTAACATTTTCCCACGAAACGTTTCCTACTCTTTTCTGCAAAAAAGTAATGAATAATTTTATATCGGTTGCATAATTTTGTATGGTCAATAACGAACTGTTCTTTTCTAATTCCAAATATCTAAGAAAAGCGGTCAATCGAATACTTGTAATCGGGTCTACCATTTTTATTATCCCACACTTTTTAGATACGTAACTAGGTAAATGTTAACACAGGCTAACAATTTCTGCAAGACTACTTTGCCATCTCCAATAAAGTATTTTCTAATGCTTTTAGAGCCCTTTCGGCAATCAAGGCATTTTTTTCTTTCTTTTTTCTGATACGCATATTTAATGATGGCATTAAACCAAAATTGATATTCATTGGTTGAAAGTTTTTTGTATTGGCGTTACTTATATAATGAGCTAATGCGCCTAGTGCTGTTTCAAGTGGAAAATCAACAGGTTTTTTTTCTAGAACTGCCATTGCCACGTTCACTCCCGCTACTAAACCAGAAGCAGCAGATTCAACATAGCCTTCTACTCCCGTCATCTGTCCTGCAAAATAGTATCTAGGTAACTGTTTAAGACAAAAATGTTCATCAAGTAAGTATGGTGAATTAATATATGTATTCTTATGCATAACACCATAACGTACAAATTCCGCATTTTCAAGTCCGGGAATCATACCGAATACACGTTTTTGCTCTGGCCAGGTTAAGTGTGTCTGAAAACCAACGATATTATATAAAGACGCGGCGGCATCATCCTGACGCAGCTGTACAACCGCATAAGCTTCTTTCCCTGTTGTAGGGTCAATCAGTCCAACAGGTTTCAGCGGTCCAAATCTCATAGTGTCTTCGCCTCTGGAAGCCATTTCCTCAATAGGCATACATGCCTCAAAAAAGACTTCCTTCTCAAAGTCTTTAATTGATGTTGTCTGAGCGCTACGAAGTTGCTGCCAAAACTCAAGATATTCATCCTTGCTAAAAGGGCAATTTAGATAATCAGCATCACCTTTATCATACCGTGATGCCCTGAATACTTTTGTATAATCTAAAGATTCTGCAGTAACAATTGGTGCCGCAGCATCAAAGAAATAAAGATATTCAGCTGCAATAAGTTGTTTTATATTATCTGATAGAAGATCAGAAGTCAATGGACCGCTGGCAACGATAACAAAACCCTCTAAGGAGAGCAGGTCAGTCACCTCTTCATGAACAACAGTAATCAACGGATGGGAATTGATGACTTCTGTTACCGAACAGGAAAAGCCTTCCCTATCAACTGCCAAAGCACCGCCTGCTGGTACTTGATGAGCATCAGCGCATTTGAGGATAATAGAATCTAACCTTCTCATTTCCTCTTTTAATAAACCAACTGCATTTTCAATGTTATTTGCTCTTAAAGAATTACTACATACTAGCTCAGCAAAGTTGTCTGTCTTGTGAGCTGCACTCCTTTTTATTGGTCGCATTTCATGCAGAATAACTGGTACATTCCGTTTTACCAATTGCCAAGCCGCTTCACAACCTGCAAGTCCTGCACCTATTACATGAACTGGGTTTACTAAACATGAATTCATTAACTCATTTCTCCTTCGAATTCTCGCAAGCTTCATTGCTGCAATATGCTTTCTTAGTACCATTTTTACCACTTTTTTCTAGTAGTAATCCGTTACACTTTGCGCACTTATCATGAAGTGGTTTGTCCCATGTAGTAAAATCACATTCAGGGTATCTCTCGCAGCCATAAAAAATTCTTCCTCTTTTTGTCTTACGCTCAATAATTTCGCCTTGTTCACATTTAGGGCATTTGATACCTATTTTTTTGAGCACAGGTTTTGTATTGCGACAATCAGGAAAGCCTGGGCAAGCCAGAAAAGTTCCAAACCTTCCTTGCTTATAAACCATCATTCTACCGCATTTATCACATTTTACATCACTTACTTCAACTGGCATTTCAATAATTGGCATCTCTTTTTCTGCAACAGCAAGCGCCGAAGCAAACGGAGTATAAAATTTCTCTAAAACTTCATTTTTTTCTAATTTATTTTCCGCAACTTCATCTAATTCTGACTCGAGTTCAGCTGAAAACGGTATATCAATTAGGCTTTTAAAATAATTTGTCAACAACTCCAAAGTTAGCACACCCAACTCCGTAGGAACTAACTTCTTGCCATCTTTTTTAATGTAATTTCGCTCCAATATTGTCTGGATTGTTGGCGAATAAGTGCTCGGCCTGCCAATCCCCTTATCTTCCAATTCCTTTACTAAGGTGGCTTCTGTAAAATATGCCGGTGGCTCAGTAAAGTGCTGCTTAGCAGGTTGAAGCTCGGCAACTTTTAATGCTGTTGCCGGAGCAAGGAATGGCACAGGTTTTTCTTTTTCTTCGGCTAGTTCCTTTTTGTCGCTTAACTTTAAGAAGCCATCAAATTTCAAAATAGAACCACTGGCGTTTAAAAGGTATTCTCCTGCTTCTATGAGTAAAGTTGTAACATCGTAAATTGCTTCCGCCATTTGACTAGCTAAAGCACGTTTCCAAATAATAGCGTAGAGCTTAAGCTGGTCCTTGGATAAATGTGCCTCCAAAAACTCTGGTGTTCTTGCAATACTGGTTGGCCTGATGGCTTCATGAGCATCCTGTGCATTTTTTTTACTGCTGAATGTATTTGGCTTAGATGGAAGATAACTATGACCATATTCAGCGCTAATAAAGCTTCTGATATCAGCTACAGCTGTTTCAGCTATGCGTACAGAATCAGTTCTCATATAGGTGATTAAACCTACAGAGCCCTCTTTACCGATGTTAACACCCTCATACAACTGTTGGGCCAACATCATGGTTTTCTTAGTTGTGAAATTAAGTCTTTTAAATGCTTCTTGCTGCAGACTGCTTGTAGTAAACGGAGCCATAGGCTTACGTCTACGCTCTTTTTTGGTAGAATCCTTGACAAAATAAGCTGCTGCTTTTAAGTCATGTTCAACTTTGGCAGCTTCTTCCTTATTATTTATTTCCAGTTTTTTTTCACGATATTTAACAACTTCTCCAATAAATTGGGGAGCCTTCAAATTTTCTCTCAGCAAAACTGAGAGTGTCCAATATTCTTTAGGAACAAATTGATCAATTTCTCGCTGCCGATCACAAATTATCTTAACTGCTACCGACTGAACTCTGCCTGCACTTAGACCCTTACGGACTTTACGCCAAAGCAATGGACTCAATTGATATCCAACAATTCGATCAAGAATACGCCTGGTTTGTTGTGCATCGACTTTATCCAAATCTATACTTTGAGGATTTTTAAGAGCATTTTTTACTGCTGCGTTAGTTATTTCGTGAAATTCAATTCTGCACTTATCGTTAGGATCAACACCAAGGATATGTGCCAGATGCCAGGCAATTGCCTCGCCTTCGCGGTCAGGGTCAGTTGCCAGATATACTTTATCTGCTTTTTTTGCGAGATTTTTAAGCTCTTTAATCAAATCGCCTTTGCCGCGGATATTAATGTATTTCGGTTCAAATCCTTTTTCAATATCAACACCAAACTGACTTTTCGGCAAATCACGCAAATGTCCCATCGAAGCCCTAACAGTGTAATTTTTACCAAGAAATTTCTCTATTGTTTTAGATTTAGTTGGTGATTCAACTATTATCAAATTACTTGCCATTAAATATCCTCCTTACAGTCTTATGTACCTCTTGCCAATTTGTTCAGCCACATATCCGCTTACCTGTAAATTCAATAAAACGGAACTAATGGCATTGAGAGATAGTCCAGTTTCTGCAACAATTTCTTCCAAAGTCTTCGCCTCGTTAAAATTAAGAACGTCTAATACTTTATTTGTGACCTGTTCACAATCTTCAGACATGCCTGAAAACAAATCTGGCATTTTAACTTTTAATGGTTTTTGCAATAACAAATGAAAATCTTCCAGAATATCCTCAGGCCTTTGAACAATTTTTGCACCTTGCTTAATTAAAGAGTGAGTACCCACACTGGTAGGTGAGAAAATGCTGCCAGGCACACAATATACTTCACGGCCCTCATCTAGTGCAAACTCAGCTGTAATCATTGCGCCACTTTTGCGTGCAGCCTCAACGACTAAAATACCTTGTGACAAACCGCTTATAATGCGATTCCTGGTTGGAAAATTCTTCGCCATCGGACCAGTACCTGGAGGAAATTCAGTTATTATTGCACCATTACGAACAATTTGTTTAAATAACTCGGTGTTCTCATATGGATATACGACATCAATACCACAACCCAATACTGCTATTGTTTTACCATTTGTTTTTAAAGCTCCATTATGTGCTGCTGAATCTATACCACGAGCACCACCACTTATTATAGTTAAACCTGCCATTCCCAAATCTTTTGCAAATGTACTCGCCACTTTCAGCCCATAAGTAGTAGCTTTTCTAGAGCCGACAACACCAACTGCTTTAACAGTCTGTGGCATAGTGCCTTTAACATAAAGAACTGTAGGCGGGTTTTGGATGTTTTTAAGCTGCAGAGGATAATCACTGTCCTCAGTTGTGAGAATTGTTACCTTGTTCTTCTCACAAAAGGCTTGTAACTTTTCAGGATATTTTTTCTCCCTTGCAGCAAGAATTTTGGTAATTTTTTCAGGAGTCATTAAACCAGTAGCTTGCAGTGCATTTGCATTTGCTTCATAAGCTTTATTTACACTGCCAAAATGTTCAACAAGTAAACATACCTTCTTAAAACTAAGATTATAGACGGCGTTTAACGCCGCTAAATAATATCTTTCCGTACAAATCACCTCTAAGATTCATTAGGATGATTGGGACAAGAACAACTAGTGGGAATTATAGTTATCTCAATATCTATATGCAAGTCATTATAATTCGTAAAATTTAGATGGTCAAGTAACACAAAACTAGCTAAGCATATTTATAACAGCTTTCGCTATATCAGGAGCTGCTTCTGGTCTGCCTAATGCTTGCCTTTGTTTTGCCTGCGCTGTGGAATAATTCTCAAGAAAAAGTAAAACATCACTAGGTGTTTTGGCAATTATAGCTGCACCTGCATTTTTAAGATATTCAGCATTAGCTTCTTCCTGCCCAGGCAATGGTTTATAAATTATATAATTCAGACTTGTTGTAAGTGTTTCTGCAGCAGTCAACCCACCAGCCTTGCTGATAATTATATCTGCGGCATGCATTAGTTCAGGTATAGCTTCCGTAAAACCATATACTTCGACATCAGGATATAGATGTTTCAATTCATCAGCCAATTCTTTATTTCTGCCGGTAATAGCAACAAAGCGCATTTTAACTATTATCTTGGCAATAACTTCACCAAGAATTTCCTTCATTGGCAGTAAGCCTTCACCACCACCCATCAAAAGGCAAACAGCTGTATCATCTTGCCAGCTAAATTTTTTGCGCAGTTCATGTCTGTTGTATTCTTGCCTAAAAGCACTACGTACGGGTATGCCATAATAGTAAAGCTCTTGTCCTTGTTTTTTCTGTATCTCCGGTTTCAGATTATTAGCTGCCAAAAAATAAGCATTTGTACCTTCACATATCCACCATTTGTGTATTGTGAAATCAGTAACAACAGAAATGAGTATTATTTTTGTGCCTTTATTTTTCTTTTTATATGCGGAAATAATCCCTGCCGGTGTGGCATGAGTAGCAATCACAACATCTGGCTTGACTTTGCGCAGATAACTATCTGCCAAAAAAGCCAATATTCTATTTATTATGTTACGCAGCCAAAGAGAACCTGATGGATTATTTCCCCACTTATAAGCAATTTCATATAAACCCGGTATATATTTTAGTATGAATAAATAACTATTTAAAACCATTTTCCCTAAAATTTTAGGGAAAAAATCAAATGCGCTCCCCAAAATAACGTCACAATTATATGTTTTTTTAAATTCATCTTTTAACGCCTCTGCAGCCAAAGCATGACCAGAACCTATGGGCGCAGACATAATTAAAATCTTATATTTTTTGTTTGTCATATCCAAGCCCTCTTAAATTAGTATAGAAATTTAAATCAACTTGCAAGTAAATTAGTGCACTTACTTGCATATTAGAACGCTATTATTGTATCATAATTGATAAGCATTACAATATGTCTTTAAATTACTTAATACCAATTTCCATAATTCTAGGAGGTTAAAATGAAAAAACGAACACCAATTTCTGCTTTTAATATTCCAATTGAAAAAATCAAATCCGGTTATTATAGCGATGACTATTTTCTGCGTACAGCTGAAATATTGAATAAAGATAATCATCACCCACGTATCCTCATGCAAGTATTTCAACGTGAACATATAGTACTATGTGGAGTCGATGAAGCCATTGCAATTATTAAAAAGTGTGCCTTTAATCCAGAGAATATAACTATTCACGCTTTACATGATGGTGATGAAGTTGCACCGTGGGAAACATTAATGACAATTGAAGGTGACTTAGCTGATTTTGCTCACTTAGAGACAGTATATCTTGGTATACTGGCAAGGCAAAGTCGTATTGCAACAAATGTACGACGTGCCGTTGAGGCTGCTAACGGCAAGCAAGTCCTTTTCTTTTCAGCCCGTTACGACTCTTACTTAACCCAGGAGCAAGACGGATACGCTGCCTTAATCGGAGGCATCAAAAGTTTTTCAACTGATGCGAATGCTGCAGCAGCTGGTCTTGAAGGACTAGGTACAATCCCTCATGCTCTTATTGCCACATATGGCGGTGATACTGTCGCTGCTACTGCTGCTTTCGATAAATATATTGATCCTTCTGTGAGCCGTATCGCGCTGGTCGACTTTGACAATGACTGCGTAAATACTTCTCTGGCAGTAGCCCGCAAATTAGGCAAAAAACTACAGGGAGTGCGCTTGGATACATCAAACAATATGGTTGATAGAACTATCCAATCTCAAATGGGCATTTTCCCTCCAACCGGTGTTTGCAAAGAATTAGTTGCAGCTGTCAGAAAAGCATTAGACGCTGAAGGATTTGACTATGTTAAAATAATAGTTTCTGGTGGTTTTGATGCTGCTAAGATTGCTGAATTCGAAAAACTTAGTGTTCCTGTTGATACCTATGCTATCGGCAGCAGTTTCTTTGATGGCAATATTAATTTTACTGCTGACATAGTGTTACGCGATGGCGTAGCTTGTGCCAAAGCTGGCAGAAAATATTTACCAAACAACAAATTAGAGCTCGTTGATTAGTCTAAAAAAACTAGAGGCGCTATCATAATACATATGATAGCGCCTCTAAAATTTTTAAGCTCGTTTAAATATACCTAGTGGTTTCCCTAATGGCCAGAATTGGCGACCAAAGAAATTATTTAAGAAAATTGCACTTGCACCATACAAAGAAAGTAATGACACAATTAGTTCAGAATAAGCTGCCATTGTATGCGCCCAATGTCCACCAAAGCCTAGTGTATCCAATGTAAGTCCTAATAAAAGCAGATCAATAAATACCATGTCAGCAAATAAGAATAAATTAGCTTCTGATGCGGCAATCGTACCTACACAGGCAAATAAAAAATAACCCAAAAAAGCAAAGCCAAGTGCCTTCGGATCAATACCGGCAGCCAAGCCTGCTCCGAAACAGCCCGCTTTTATCATCCAGCTCATTGCTACGCCGGACCAGAAGAAACCAAATGCACCAAAAATAGTTGCACCAAAAATGTTTTTGTGACAAAAATCAAAGTATGAAGCCACTAATTGGGCAAATGAACCCATAACGAGAGCCCACGGAATTACCCAGGAAACGCCAGAGACGATACCAAGTTTTTGCGCTGAAGCGACCAGTGTCACAATTGCCAAACCTAACAACCCAAGCGGAGTTGGGTCTGCAACCGCGATTTGAACGTGTTGCGTAGAATTACTTGTACTCATTAAAATGCCTCCTTTAAACTATGCAAGTAATTATAACCGTTTTACTTACATATAGAGTTTAAAGATAAATTGCAAAAAAGTCAATTAATTCTTAATATCTGTAAAAAAAAATCAAATTTTTCAGATATATAAGAAAAAGCCCTTTCATTTAGCTATGAGAATTGTTAATATTCTATAAAAATTCTTATAGCGCTGAAAGGGCTTTTTTTATATTATATATACATAATTTTTGTAAAAATATCCTTGTTTTTTTCAAGGCTAGACTTGCTGCCAACTACACAATAGTAGTTCTCTTGCAAGACATCTCTGACTAATGTTGCTAATTTTTTAATATCATCATTTGTAACTTCAATAACTTCCATACGTTCTTTCTGACGCATATCATCAGAAATTTCCTTTAAAGCCATAATACATGCTCTTTCCAGCAGCATAGAATTTGTTAATGGCGTATCCATACCACTTACAGTGCCAATAACATATTTTTTTAATTCACGTTCACTTACAGAAAAATTTGCCAGATATGCTGGTAAATCACGATATATTTGCAAGGTTTTATCCAAATTAGGATCACGATAAGAAGTAAAATACGCAATACCGTTACGTTCAAACCTGGCATTTGCGCCATAGGCACCACCTTGTACGCGTACCCTATTCCATAAATAGTCATAGCGAAGTATTGTTTCTAAAACTTTCATAGCGCCAGTATATTCATAGCCAAATTTCCTATAATCTCCTCCGGCCGCCACATACTGAACTTTTCCACTGGTAACGATTCCTTCGTTAATCTGTGTTAAAGAAATCTTTTGAGGTTTTTTACCAGCGTAAGTAGACTTTGGTAACAACGCCATGAATTCATCAGCAGCAATTGATACTTTTTCGCGGTCTAATTCTTCACAAGAAAAAGCAAAAAGACATTTACTGCTATGGAAAAGTACTCCAAGTAATTCTCGGAACTTACTTTGCAGTACAGGAAATTCTTCTTCAAAATTGGCTATAAGCTTTTTAATGAAATGATAATAACTCAGATGATCTTGCTCATTCACACGGGAAACGGGTGAAAAATATGCGCATAGTCTTGAACAAGCTATGCTTTGTCCCCTATTAAAAAATTGACTATCCCAATCAGTATTAATTTCATTAGCAATTTCCCAGATGCGTTTGCGGTTATCAAAACTACTTGTTAAAGCAACATTGCGCAATATAGAAAAAAGTTTATCAATTTTAGCGGTAAGTACTTTCGCCTGAACGGTAAAACAAATTGAATAATCGTCAGTCCGATTCTGGTTAGAATAAGCAGACAGTTGGAAGCCAATGCCACCTGTATCTTTGTTAGTAGCAGTAGCCAGCGATTGGTAGCTATAATCAGCTGTATCTACTTTACCAAGCACATCAGTTAATAAAAAGGCATATGGCAACATTTCTGAATCGATACCAGAAAGATCAAAATACCAATTTAGATATGCTATTTTATTAGTTTGTCCTTGTAAATACAGCTTTGTTAAATTCCCATTTTCAGTTCTGTCTGGCATTATTGGTTCTACTTGATGCCGCAGATCGCTACGCTCTAAGACAGGTATTGACTCCATTGCCACTGGGTCATCAGGAGAAGTCTGTTTTTCTTGCAATACTCTTGTTTGTTCAACAAGACCTCTAATTTCTTCCGTACTTAATTCAGATTTAATCTTAGCTAATTTACTGAGTGCCTTCATGTGTTCTTGTTGTTCTTTTCCTTGTTCCGGTCGCAGTGTAATTAAAACTTTGTGCGTATTATCAAGAATATAATTTTCAATGAGCTGTTCATAATATCTTGTATTTAAACCATTTCTGAGTTCCTGCAACAAATCTTCAAATCTCAGGCAATCAAAAGGATTACCATCATATAACCAGCTGTCCATGCAACTTATCCCGTAAATTAAACCCTTAGGATATATGCCAAAATCCGCCTCACGAAGTTTAAACTCTAAAGAATTTAGAGCAGCTTCCAGCAATTCTTTGTCTATGCCCTTTATTGTAATATCTTGCAAAGTTTTATAGGTTACGCTAATAAATTTATCCCGCATTTCGGGTTCGGAACCTGCAACTTTAACTGAAAAAATAGGCTGTAAATAGCTGCCAGCATACGTGCCACCAATATCGGAACCAATGCCTGCTTCCATGAGAGCCAATTTTAGAGGGGCAGAATTTGATTCCAAAAGAACTGATTCTAATAAGCGCATTGCCGTAGCAGTCTTTAAATCTGTGGCCTTGCCCACTACAATATGGAGTTCATGATAGGTTTTTCCCTTTATATCCTCATTATCACCAACCGGATAAGTAGCTTCAACATCTTTAGTTCGCACAAAAGGTTTTTGAATGGATATGGCTGAGTTGACTTGTCCATTTTTTGTAAAATTATTTAAATATTCATGGTCAAGAAACTCCAAGGTTTTAAGGATATCAAGATCACCATATAAATAAATATAAGCATTTTCAGGACTATAGTAGGTTTGGTGAAAATTCAAAAATTGCTCTTGTGTTAGTTCCGGTATTGAATCTGGATGACCACCAGATTCAAAACGGTATGCTGTATCAGGGAACAATGCACGCATCGATTCATAATCCAGCAAAGCATCCGCCGATGAAAATACACCTTTCATTTCATTATAGACAACACCATTATATTTTAAGGAGTCATTTTCATCATTTACTGAGTAATGCCAGCCTTCTTGCAAAAGTGTATATTTATTTTCATAGATTAACGGATAAAATACTGCGTCAAGATATACATCCATCAAATTATGAAAATCCTTGTCATTGCGGCTAGCTACAGGATACATAGTCTTATCTGGATATGTCATCGCATTTAAAAATGTATTCATCGAACCTTTGACTAACTCAACAAATGGTTCTTTCAATCTATATTTACGTGAGCCACATAAAACAGAATGCTCCAGAATATGCGCCACACCTGAATCATCATTTGGAGGAGTTCTAAAGCTTATTGAAAAAACTTTGTTATCATCCTTGTTGCCTACGTATAGAAGTTTCGCACCACTTTTGACATGTTCCAATATAAAAGCATCAGCCTTTAATTCCTCAATAAACGTAGTCTTTTTAACAGCAAATCCAAAATATACTCTATCATTATCTAACTTCATGTTTACCTCCCTATAACTTAATTTAAAACCTCTGAAACATTATAACTTTCATGTAATATTTTACCACAATTGTGTCATTTACTCATACTCAATTAGCTGTCAATAAATAATCACTAATTATTACTACACTATTGATTAATCCCGAAAATTAACATAAAATATCATTAAAGCGTCTTTGTGAAGTTTTTTTGACATAATAGTGACATCATTAAAGGGGGCAATCATATGGAATTATCTCGTTTTACTCTAAGAGTCCATCCCGTAATTCTTAAAAAGCTCAAAATTATTGCTGACAACAACGGCCGTTCAGTTAATAAAGAAATTGAGCAAATTTTAAAATGGATTGTTGATGATTACGAAAACAAATGCGGCAAAATAAAGATTGATGACTAAAAGTGGCCTGCATCATAGTGATGCAGGCCACTTTTTTAATTTTGCCGGTTAATCGAAATATTTAACACCAGAAATGAATATTTTTTGGTCTTTATTTCCATGAATATTTTTCATGAGACCAGGAACATAGCGTTCTGAATGACCCATTTTACCAAAGACACGGCCATCAGGACTAGTAATACCTTCGACAGCATACAGAGAGCCATTGGGATTAAATGGCATTTGCATGGTTGGTGCACCATTTTGATCCACATATTGAGTAGCAATCTGTCCATTTGCAAACAGCCGCTTTATTTCAGCTTCTGGAGCATAAAAACGGCCTTCTCCATGTGAAACAGCTATAGAATGAATATCGCCAGGCTCAACAAAATTAAGCCAAGGAGATTTATTGGAAATGATTTTTGTTTCTACAATTTGCGAAACGTGCCGTCCTATCTTATTAAAGGTAAGCGTTGGAGAATCCTGGCGCATATCAACTATTTCACCATAAGGTACCAATCCAAGCTTGATAAGTGCCTGGAAACCATTACAAATACCAAGCATCAAACCATCACGTTCTTGTAATAAAGTATTAACAGCTTCCTGAATTTTCTTGTTACGGAACATGGTGGCAATAAATTTGCCGGAACCGTCCGGTTCATCACCGGCACTAAATCCGCCAGGCAACATCAAAATCTGGCAATTATTAATCATTTTAACCATTGTATCAATTGAATCATTGATTGCTGCAGCAGTTAAGTTCCTTACAACAAATACCTCCGCAATACCACCAGCAGCCTCAAAGGCAGCTGCAGTATCGTATTCACAATTTATGCCAGGGAACACAGGAATAAACACACGCGGCTTAGCAATAGAATAAGGAGCCGTCAACGGTAATGATTCCTTGTATAACGGTTGATTGATCTCTGCAACCTTTGCTCCGGCATCTACAATACGCGGGAAAATTGTTTCCAGAGGTTTCAAATATGCACTTGTAATATTGTCTAAAGTAATTTCTGTTTCATTCAATGAAATAAGCTTAGAATTAGTCAAATGACCAAGATTAATATATTCAATATCAGCAAACAGGTCTTCTGGTGAAAGTCCATCAGCCAACTCTACTACGAAGCCTCCTGGCTGCAATGTGAATAAGCTATCAGTATCATTGAAAGGTTTTATAAATTCAAATCCGAGACTGTTGCCCAAACACATAACAGATACTGCTGCAGCAATACCGCCCTCTTTTATTACCCCTACTGAGGCAACTTTATTTGCTATGATAGCCTGATGAAGAACTCTGAGATTCTTACGCAAAACTTCAAAATCAATAACCTCATGTTCGTCACGAGGTGCAGCAATAAAGATCACATTGTTGCCTGCAGTCTTAAACTCCGTAGAAATTGCCTTTTCGCTATCAATAACGGAAACAGCAAAAGATACAAGTGTTGGCGGCACTGTCTTATCCATAAATGTACCTGACATACTGTCTTTACCACCAATTGCGGCAATTTCCAAAGCATCCTGCGCCATGAAAGCTCCTAAAAGCGCACTAAATGGTTGCCCCCAGGTTTCTGTATTATTCAGTTTAGGGAAATATTCCTGCAATGTAAGATGAATTTTATCAGGATCAGCGCCTAAAGCAACTGCACGACAAACTGATTCAACAACTGCGTACATTGCGCCATGGAAAGGGCTCCAGCAGGCAACTTCCGGATTATAGCCACAGGCCATAACAGATGCAGCATTAGTTATCCCCTTCAGTACAGGCAGACGTGCAACCATACCTTCAGTTGGTGTTAATTGATTCTTGCCTCCAAATGGCATTAATACTGTTCCTCTGCCAATCGTGCTGTCGAATCTCTCTGAAAGTCCCTTTTGGCTGCATACATTCAGCCTGGAGAGATTTGCTAACCAAGACTGTTCCAAATTATTCTCAACAACACAGGATGGTACTTTATTGAAAATGCAGGTCTCAGTAAGCTCTTTTACACAAATATCGGTTTTTTGAGCAACACCGTTTGTGTTAAGAAAAGCTCTGGACAAATCAACAATTCTTTCACCGCGCCAGTACATAACAAGACGCGGATTAGAAGAAACTTCCGCTACAACAGTGGCTTCCAGATTTTCTTTATCTGCAAAGCCAATAAATTTCTCCCAATCTTTTGCTTCAATAACTAGTGCCATACGTTCCTGAGATTCAGATATGGCAAGCTCCGTACCATCAAGACCTTCATATTTTTTAGGAACTTTGTCCAGATTAATTACCAAACCATCAGTAAGTTCTCCGCATGCAACAGATACACCGCCCGCACCAAAGTCATTACAGCGTTTTATCAATTTAGCAACTTCGGGGTTTCGGAAAAGGCGTTGAATTTTTCTTTCTGTAGGTGGATTACCTTTTTGAACTTCTGCACCGCAGGAAAGCAATGATTCAATGGTATGTTCTTTTGATGAGCCTGTTGCTCCACCACAGCCATCACGACCAGTCCGGCCGCCTAATAAGATAATCAAATCACCTTCAGCAGGTGTTTCTCTACGCACATTTTTACGCGGAACAGCTCCAATTACGGCGCCTAATTCCATACGTTTCGCAACGAAATTGTCATGATAATATTCCTGAACATGTCCAGTCGCAAGACCAATCTGGTTGCCATAGGAGCTATAGCCGCTGGCAGCACCAATAGTGATTTTCCGTTGTGGCAACTTGCCTGGTAACGTGTCTTCAATTGGAGTCCTCGGATCGGCAGCACCGGTTACACGCATTGCCTGATAAACATAGGCTCTTCCCGATAATGGATCGCGAATTGCACCGCCCAGACAAGTAGCAGCGCCACCAAAAGGCTCTATCTCTGTGGGATGATTATGTGTTTCATTTTTAAACATAACAAGCCACTCTTCATTTTTACCATCAATCTCAATAGGCACGATTATGCTGCAAGCATTAATTTCGTCAGAAACGTCCAAATCTGCAAGCTTGCCTTCACTGCGCAGTTTTTTCATGCCAACAACGGCAATATCCATCAAGGTAACAGGGCGCTCAGTTTTTGTACCATAAATTTTATCCCTTACTTCCATATAACGATCATAAGCAGTTTGAATAGGTTGATTATAAACACCAGGTGCAATTTCAACATCCTCAATTTCTGTCATGAATGTTGTATGGCGGCAATGGTCAGACCAATATGTATCAAGCACCTTTATTTCAGTAATCGTTGGAGGACGGTTTTCTTCCTGAAAATATTTTTGACAAAATAATAAATCTTCCAAATCCATAGCTAGTCCGCTATCAATTCGGAATGACTCCATTTCAGAACGTGTGAGATTGTTAAAATCCTTTAATACTGCGACTCTGGCCGGCTCTTCACAAGTGGTTTGCAAAGTAGCTGGTTTTTCCCAGGAGGCTTCTCTGGCTTCAATTGGGTTAATGCAGTATTTTTTTATACGCTCCATATCGGCATCAGATATTTCGCCCTCGAAGATGTAAACTTTAGCATTTGCAATCATCGGTTTTTCTTTTTGGGTAATCAGCTGAACACATTGTTCCGCAAAATCTTCCCTTTGATCATACTGTCCGGGAAGCAATTCAATGACAAAACTTTTTGCATTTTTGTCCAAAATAAGTTCTTCTTCAAAAAGCATATCTACTGGCGGCTCTGATAAAACATGTTGGCTGGCTTCCAAAAATTCCTCATCTGTAAGGCCAAGAACATCATAACGATTGAGAATACGCATGCTTTTAATATTATTGAGCCCAAGATTCTGTTTTAAATCCGCAAGCAGTTCCTGCGCTTCTATTGCAAATTCAGGTCTCTTTTCCACAAATACTCTCTTGATTTTGTTGCTCATATTCATCCTCCAAACTAATAATACTCATTAATATAATTATTGCACTTTGGCAAAATATCTGACAACAAACGCCCTGCATCGGCAGAATGAACTGCAACAATATCCTCTGCAACTAATTCCGACAGACTGAACTGACCGAAATAAAGCTGAGTAAACGCGCTTATATCCATTTCGATATCAGGTAAGTTGAATGTATCCTCAATTCTTATACCATCATTGCCAATATTCAATTTCATCAAAATATTGTTTGATTTAACCAAATCATCAGTTATCAGGATGGTAAAACTACCTTCAATATGCTCATTATTTATTGGTAACAATTCTAATGCTTTTCTCGCATCAATTATTCTGGCCATCATAAATGGAAGCATGCTGCCGCAATGCGATTGATCTGGGAAGTGCAAATATGTTAAGTCATCGGCTTCTGCCAACCATTCAAGTTTATCACATTGTGCCATATGTTGTCTTGCATATCGCAAAAAACAATTTTTTACCGCTGCATCAACATACACCATTTCGATAATTTTAAACACCATACCTACGCGTTGATATAATACATATCCAACCGGCAAATCGCCTCTATAAGCAATAGCGGCTTCGCCGCTTTCATTTGTGAAGACAGACCAAAAATTAGTCCATTCGCGTTCAGACCTTACGACACAGCCATTATATTTTTGCACAAAACTTTCGTATAAAGCACTGACTTCAGTAAAGTCATTTAAATTTTCAACCCTTTTAAGTTCTATGCTGTCATCCACTTCTCCATATGACAGTGCTCGTAAAGGTAATTCATAGCGATGTTTGAAATAAACAAAAGCAAACTGGTAAGGCTGATAAACGCCAGCGTGCTCTGGCATCAAAATCACAAAAAACTTGCCTTGCGCTTTTAAAATGGCAAATGCCATCTCAAATAATTCTTTGGTAGCGCGCTTGCCACGAGCGGCTGGATCAGTTGCTACCCCTACCAGATATGAAGTTGGTACTTCCATTCCGCGTAATTTTAATTTATAGGGGTTAAAATGAACCATGGTTGCTAGGGCACCCTGTTTATTAAAACCACCAAGAATAGCATTTTGTTTCAAACAATACTCCGTAAAATACCATTTGAAAAAATATGAATCTTTTTTTTCAAAACAATAATCCCACAAAGATTCAACTTTTGCTATGTTTTTTTCATTAATCAAATGAAATTCCATATTGTTCTCCATTAAACATTAATAACAGCAGTATATTTTTTCACCATAAACTCAGGTTGATAAGATTCTTTGGCTTTGCGCAAACCTTCCAGACCCATGTCTTCTTCTCTATTAATATATTTTACATCAGTCAAGACATTTGCACAAAAGTCTTGATTTATAACTGTATACAGGCCCCTAATCTCCGGATTAGCTTTTTCAAAATGAATTACAGCCATATCTTTATTATATTTTTCACCAATGGTAAAAGCCTGGACTACCCCATTAATTCTTATTAAAGCGCCTCTGATATTCAAAGTTTCAAATTTGGTCAAGGCTTCTTCTAATGCGCAAAGCTCGCATCGCAATCCTTCAGCATTTTGCCCTTTCATTTCACACCATAAATCCGCAAAAGCGATGCACTCAGCTATATCATTCTTGGAGATTACAGAGAAAACATAATCAGGATTTTCTTTTCTAAAGGCGTTTGCATGGTTTTTCTTGGCATGGTATTTGCGTCCAGCCAAATTTGCTAAGTTATCTCTAAGGTATACATAGTCCCAATTATCCCTATCATCAATATATTCTGTCTTGTCAGGTAAATTGGCTTTTAATAACGATAATGTTTCCTCATAAATACCACGCATCTCAAATGTTTTTCCAGCGAAGGCCTCTTTTAATTCATCTATTACAGCTGGCAAATCTTCGATAGCGCCCCCAAAAGGTTGCAACACAAATGTTATATCATCACGGGTAACCTTAATGATGAGAAATCCGTGAGAAATAGCCCAGCAAATCTTATAGCATCTGCGCCAAACAAATAAATTGGTAAATGTACATTCAGATCCTTGATAATAATCCATAGCAAAATATTTATCAAAAATGTCTTTATCCTCTAATTGAATTTCTTTAAAGTTTAAAATATTTAATCACTCCTTAATATAAGCCTTCCGTCTATCATTATAACAAATAATACCGATAAAAGACATAAAACACAAAAAAACCAGCTACATAAGTAGCTGGTTTGAAATACGTCTTATTGTTCTTTAAGTTTGTTGAAACAATCGCGGCAGTATACTGGCCTATCCATAGATGGACGGAATGGAACTTCTGTCTGACAACCGCATTCAGCACAAGTTGCAGAATACATTTGACGCGGTGCTCTTTCACCATTACCCATGCGTTGTTTACGTGCTTGACGACATGCAGGGCAACGTCCAGGTTCATTTGTGAATCCTTTTTCCTCATAAAATTCTTGTTCAGAAGCGGAGAAAACGAATTCTGCGCCACATTCGCGGCAAGTTAATGTTTTGTCTTCCTTCATTACTATCACTCCTTCTTATCTATACCCCATGCGGACTCATAGATATGTTCCTAAGCTTCCCCAAGAAGTTGGGAAGAAGTGTGGAATCCTATCGAACCTGGTGAGATATCAACTACGAGTAGTTTATACTATTGAAAGATAAAAGTCAACACTACACGCACAGTATTTTTATATATATAAGTTTTTAGTGAAAAATGCTTACAATTGTTTTTATTTTAGAAAATTCGTATCATTAATATTTTTTATCCAACAACGATCTTCCAAATGTAAGATACAGCTAATACCAGCATTATCTATGCTGATTTTCCACATCTCATTTAAATCAAGATTTAAGACAGCACATAATATTGTGCGCACAGTACCACCATGAGAAACAATAAAAATATCACTTTCATCCTCGCATTCCTGGACAATTTTATTAAAAGCCTCCCATGCTCTGCTCTGCACTTCTTTGAAACTTTCACCGCCGCTTATTTTTACCTCAGCTGGCTTCTTAAAAAACTTTTCAACATCTTTCGGCCACTTGGCTTTTATATCTTCGTACGTTAAACCTTCCCATTCACCAAAACTAATCTCTTTTAGCGCAGGAATTTTTATAATCTCAGCAGAATGAGTCTCCGCTGTTGGTTTAGCAGTTTCTACGGTTCTGATCAAGTCGCTTGTATAAATTTTAGGCAAATTATGATTGGTAAAATAACCAACTAATCTTTGTGCTTGCCAAAGTCCGTTAGAATTAAGATGGTTGTCTATATGGCCCTGAAATGTATAGGAATTATTGGCATCAGTTTGACCATGTCTTGCTAGAAAAATTTTTTTCATTATACTTAACTCCAGTTATTTGTTTTTTGAAACAGAGAATTCTTCTAATTCTGAATGTACACCAGCTTGTGCAAATGTTTCCATTTCTTTATATGCCTTTATGCCCGCATCAAGCAAAGTAAAAGCCAATGCGGTGCCTTCGCCCTGTCCTTGCGATATTTGTAAGCACAATACTGCTGATAAGCCTAATTCTTTAACCAGGTCTTCCTGACCTTCTTCTGTTGTTATGTTACTCGCGATGCAATATTCCAATGACATAGGTGCAATTTTTGCTGCTATAAAAGCAGCCAATGTTGAGGCTAAACCGTCTAGCATAATAGGAATCTGTAAATATGCAGAAGTTAAAATTGCCCCAACTGCAGCAGAAAGTCTGACGTCATTAAAATAGCGTAAAATCGCATAAGGTTCTTCATTCTTTATCTTGCTCCACTCAACAGGTAAATAATACCTGCCAGGTAATGCTACAGAAAATAATTGATAGCCATTACTCATGATATTTTTTTCTGTTGTATCTATACCTTTAAGCAATGCATCAATCATATTGTCTACAGTAGAATCATCCTGTCGACAGCCTAACTCCGCAATAAGAACTTCACTTTTGGCCTGCTTAGCTAAAAAGTTTAGTGGCTCCTTGCCTGCATACATCTTTTCTAAGAAAGATTGATCTTGCTCTGATGCCCAAAGAGAAATGGCTTTTTTAGGATATTCAAGTTTAACAGGGTCAGCTTCTCCATTTGCACCTATGTAGAGACAAACCATATCTTCAAGTTTTGCCAAAGAACCTTTAGGTTTAATCAAATTATCAAAATGGTTCCTTGCTTCATTGATTGCACCTCTATCTAAAGGTTTTATGTTTAAAACTAATTCTAAAATATCAATCATTCAATAACCACCTAATCTCATAAATATCGCGAGCAATAAAAATATTACGTTGCCGATTTCAGTTAAAGCACCATATGTATCACCGGTCAGACCGCCTAACAACTTTACAAAATAATTAGCTATTATCAATAAAATTAATAGACAAAGACCAGTAACATACAATGCAGTAAATCCAGCGACAAGATATATAAATAGCATGCCTAAAAGAAACGCAATATAAGTATAGTATGGTTTAGCATACATCTTAAAGAGATTACCGATGCCTTCCTTTCTGGCATATGGGAAATTAACAATAAATAAAACCATGAATGTCCTTGTTGCAACTGACATTGCAATCACAACATATGAAAGTGCTTCTGATGGCGTTTCCAGATAAACTGAAATTTTCAACATTATCAATATAATAACAGCCAGCACAGCATTAGAACCTACACAGCTGTCTTTCATTATTTCTAACATGCGTTCCCTGTCACGTGCTGAAAAAACGCCATCAGCTGTATCCATAAAGCCATCATACATAAGACCGCCAGTTATAATTATTTCCGCTAAAATCAGCAATGTAGCACGCAAAAAATCAGAAACATTAGTTTGCACTAAAACTATATTTACTAGTGCTAAAAAGGCCCCTATAATAAGGCCTACTAAGGGGAAATACGGAACACTTCTGGAAAAATCTTCCTTTGTCCATATATCGCGCTTAGTAAATCTTATTCTGGTCAGAAATTCCAAGCAAGTTATAAAATCTCTCATCAATAGTTCCCACATTTCGTCTGTTATTGTCTGTTCATTTCCTTATATAATCCCAAAGCTGTCTGTAAAACTACAACAGCAAGCGAGGCGCCGGTTCCTTCACCAAGCCGCATGCCAGCGTCCACAATGGGATGTAAATTTAATTGGGACAGCATTCTTCTATGTGCGATTTCCTCAGACAAATGTGAGCAAAGCATATAGTCTGCGCATTCAGGATATATGCCCCATGCTAGCATTGCTGCTGCTGTAGCATTAACCCCATCAATCATAGTTGGAATGCCTCTTCTGGCCCCTCCTAGAATCATACCTGCAAGACCAGCGTGATCGTAACCACCTAGCTTGCACAAAACGTCAAGAGCATCATCTGCAATCGGAGCATTTACTGCTAACCCTTCGGCAACAACTCGCCGCTTTATCTGCAGGCGTTCATCATTGATACCGGTACCTCTGCCAACAGTTAATTCTGGTGATAATTTTAGCATAGCAGACGCAATAGCAGCAGTCGAAGTTGTATTTCCTATTCCCATCTCGGCTGTAACCAGGAGATTATAGCCCTTATCAATGCACTCATCAGCTACTTTTATACCAACCTGAAGGGCTTTTACCGCCTGTTCCTTCGTCATAGCAGGTCCTTTGGTGAAATCTTCAGTACCAAAAGCCACTTTTTCGTTACGCACGCCCTCGAAATGTGATAAATCAGCATTTACACCAATATCAACAACAAACAAATCTGTATTGGCATATCTAGCCATGACGTTGGCTCCTGCAGTACCACGCATATAACCATTAATCATTTGAATGGTAACCTCTGGTGGATATGCACTTACACCATATTTAGCAATACCATGATCACCACACATTAAAAGCATTGCCGGTTTTAAGACATTGGGGAGTTCATTTCCAATCATGGCTCCATATTTTGCAACTATTTTTTCTATATCACCCAAACTATGCTTAGGTTTATCCATAAGTTCCCATTTATGATAAATATTATTTTCAATTTCTTTAGAGGGCAAAATAATATTTATATTCTCAAGAATATCGGTCATATGATGTTATTCTCCCAGTATCGGATTGTCTTCAAATTTAAAAGCTAACTTTTTAATGTCCACCGCTTGTCCAGCGATAACATAAAAAACGGAATCTGCCTCACAACCTACCTGCTGATTCAACCATCCTGCAACATCACGGTATTCCCGAGCCATCTGGTTATCAGGAACGATGCCGCTACCTACATCATTAGAGACAAAAACTACTGTTTTGTTTGTGCTTCGTGCAGCTGTAATTAATTTGTCTACTTCATTTTTTACATACACGCATTTATCCTCAAAACTATTCGGTGCATTTTTTCCATACATTAGGTTAGACAAATATAGCGTAAGACAGTCAAACAAAATGCAGTCTGCAGCTTCACCAGCTTGAGCAACCATCTGCTCCGCATTGTATGGAGCTTCAAAGTTAACCCACCTGTTATTTTTTCGACGCAGTTGATGCTGTTTGACTCTTTCTGCCATTTCGTCGTCAAGGATTTCTGCCGTAGCAATATAAGCACATTTGTAACCGTGATTTAAAACAAATCTTTCGGCGAAGCTGCTTTTTCCGCTACGCGCACCACCAAGAACCAAAACTAATTTTCCAGCCACTTTATTAACCTCCAAATAAAAAATCCCCTACTGAGAGAGGACAATAAAATATAGCTGCACACAAACGCCATTCTATATTGCCATGTTCCTATCTCCCGTAGGTAAAATGGTTTTACAGGCAGGTCTCCTGGCTTTGGATCCTAGCATGCACGCGCCTTCCCAGTTACCCAGTGGCATTTTGCGTTTAGCTCCCCATTACAGTAGCGGGACTGCGCCGGAATTTCACCGGTCTTCCCTTTTAAGTGATGAACTCGTCCATCACACCCGTTATATATTCCAATTTTATTATTCTACACTAAAATAATTTTACCTTCTAAATATATAAAAAATAGTGCAGCCGTAATTATACGTCTGCACTATCTGTCAATTATTCCTCATCAACCTCTATTTCGACCCTTGCCAAAATGAAGCAAAGATCAGAAAGACGATTTAAACAAACTAAAGCATTTTCATTAACACTTTCTTTTTCGGCAACGCGTAAACATGCGCGCTCTGCACGTCTGGTTACTGTACGTGCCATATCCAATGCTGCGGCACCTGGTGTATCTCCAGGAATAATAAACCGTGACAAAGGTTTTAAAAGAGCATCAAACTGATCGATAGTCTGTTCTAGTAATGTTACGTGCTCAGAATTAATATATGGCTCTGGCAAATTTATGCTAGCAATGTCAGCCATCAGAGACATCAATAGTTGCTGTACTTTGTAGATAGTACCTTTGACGTCCTCTCTCTTCACCAAAGATCTTGCCAGACCTAAGGTAGAATTGACTTCGTCAATGGAACCGTACGCTTCCACACGCAAACTTTGTTTAGGAACCCTTTCACCACTCAGGAGGCCAGTAGTTCCCTTGTCACCGGTTCGAGTATAAACACTTGCCTTCATTTTGCCGCCACCCTTCAAGTTGATATATCAGTAGATTTCTTCAGCTTTGAAGAAATTATTGATTTCACGAGCAGCACTTTCTTCACCGTCACTGCCATGAACAATGTTTTCGCCAATAGTAAGGGCAAAATCGCCGCGAATTGAGCCAGGAACTGCATCCAAAGGATTAGTAGCACCCATCATTCCTCTTACAGCTTTAATAGCGTTTTCGCCTGATACAACCATAGCTGCTACAGGACCGGAAGTGATGAACTCAACTAATTCGCCAAAG
Source organism: uncultured Acidaminococcales bacterium (assembly GCA_964386405.1). Taxonomy (GTDB): domain Bacteria; phylum Bacillota; class Negativicutes; order Acidaminococcales; family Acidaminococcaceae; genus RZYP01. The sequence goes on from CAYLRW010000001.1 coordinate 25,502, forward strand.
AAAGGTTTTTCTGCATGCTCAGCATAATGGAATTTTGCTTGTGCTTCAGTAATTTTTACTAATTTCAAAGCGGATATTTTTAATCCTCTTCCTTCGAAACGCGAAATAACTTCGCCAATCAGGTTTTTCTTAACTCCATCTGGTTTAACAAGTACTAATGTTTGTTGCATAATTAAATCTCTCCTCGTAATTAATTAAATTTATACTGAATCGCAAATGCGCTTCTAGTCCTTAAGTAATTCAGCATACTTCTTAGTATCAATATTCTTAATCATAGCCGTAATTAATTTTACTGCTCCCAAATAGTCATCCATATGGATTATGCTTTGATGGCTATGGATATACCTGGTAGGTACACTAAATGTCAGGGTCAATACGCCAGCATCATGCAAATGTATACGACCGCCATCAGTAGAGCCACCTTCAGAAATGCTAATTTGGGTAGGTACGCCAATCTCCTTGGCTACTGAAAAAGCATAGTCTCGCAAAGCAATATTTGGCAGCATGCCAGCATCATATATTGTAATTGCAATACCCTTACCAATTTTTGCAGGAGCTATATCATCTGAGACACCAGGCGTGCCTCCAGCAACGCAAGTATCTATGACAAAAGCAATATCAGGTTTAAGCATATTAACGCTAGTCTGTGCTCCCCGCAGACCAACTTCTTCCTGCACCGTCGCAACACCATAAACAGTGTTTTGATGTTTAGCTGCAGCAACCTGTTCCATAACATCAGCCATAATTGCACAGCCAATTCTGTTATCCCACGCCTTGCCAAGAAGAGTTTTACCATCCCCCATAACTGCAAAAGCAGCGTATGGGGTAGCAGCAGAACCTTCTGTTACGCCCAGCAACCTTGCATTTGCCTCATCAGCGGCACCTATATCAATATACATATCCTTTTTCTGTACTACCTTACTACGCTCTTCCGGCGTTAAGATGTGAGGTGGTTTGCTCCCTATTACTCCAACCAAATCGCCCTTAGTACCATGTACTGTTACGCGCTGACCAAGCATGACCTGCTCCCACCAGCCGCCTAAACAAACAAAATTAAGAAAGCCCTCTTTAGTTATATGTTTTACCATAAAACCAATTTCATCCATATGACTGGCTAGCATAATTTTTGGTTCTTTTTTCGCTCCTGCTGCCGTAAAAATGACGCTGCCCAGCTTGTCGTAAGAAACCTCCGCTTTTTTATCCAAGCGTTCTATCAGTAAATCTTTAATTCTTCCTTCAAAACCAGAAACTCCACAAGTTTCTGAGTATTTTTTCAACCATTTCATTTTTTCATCCATAACCGGTTCTCCTTCATAAGAAATGTTATCTATGAAACTCTTAAACAATTCACATTATATCATCTCAAAACATCATTGTCGAAGCTTTTAAAAGAAAAACAAGGTAAAGCATATGCTTTACCTTGTTAACAATTACTTAAACCCTATCAATTCTACGTGCAAGTTCTTTAAGTTTTTCGATTCTACTTTCTGTCGTTGGGTGCGTGCTGAAAAGATTCATCAATGCTTTATGGCTTGCCGACAAAGGATTAATGATAAACATGTGGGCCGTCGAAGCAGTTGCTTCAGGCATTATCCTTCTGTGTGCATAATCATCAATTTTTGCCAAAGCACTTGCTAACGCCAAAGGATTGCCGCACATCCTGCCGCCAGATTCATCAGCCATGTATTCGCGTGATCTGGAAATACCAAATTGAATCAAAGTAGCAGCTATCGGAGCAATAATAACGGTTACCAGCAAACCAGCAATACCTCCATTGCTTTCTTCATCATTATTGCCGCGGCCAAACCCGCCGAAAATAGCCCCCCACTGAACAATGTTACCAATCGTAGATATTACACCAGCAATTGTGGCGACAATAGTACTTATTAAAATATCGTGGTTTTTAATGTGGCTAAGTTCGTGCGCTAAAACACCTTCCATCTCTTCCCTTGATAAAAGCTGCATGATGCCGCTTGTAACTGCCACTGATGCGTGCTCGGCATTGCGTCCGGTAGCAAAAGCATTTGGAACCGGCTCATCAATAATATATACTTTTGGCATTGGCAGTTGTGCACGACGGGCCAAACCAGCAACAATTTTAATTAACTCGGGCGCTGTGTTAATGTCGACCTCTTCTGCATTATACATTTTTAAAACCATAGTATCACTATACCAGTAGCTGAAAAAATTCATTGCAATAGAAAACGCCAGCATTACAAGCATACCATTCGTACCACCGACTGCTCCACCGACAGCAACAAGAATCATTGTTAATAACGTCAACAAAAATACTGTTTTTAAACTGTTCATATATCCTCCTAAAGTATGTAGCTATAAGCTATTATGAACATTATATAAAAGCTTTAACAGTCCTACAAGAGATAAAAGTAAAGAATATGTGAAAAATTTACTTATTGGGTATTATTTTTCTATTTGTGCCTTTACAGCTGCCAGCATATTTTCACTGTTTTCACGTACTTTTCGTTTTAAAATAGGATTTAGCAGACCAGCAATCATCGGTATGCCAAATTCAAAATCAACAGAAAGCACAACTTCCACTCCATCATTTGAATCAGAAAGCCGCCATTCACCTTCCATTTTTTTTAAGTCGCCTTCAGTTTGCTTATAGGTAATTCTTTTTTCAGCATCATAAAAATTATCTTTTTCAGTCCAGACTATACGCCTGCCATCGACATTTGAGATCCAATGGCTAATAGTATAATCCGTCCCCTTTTCTAAAATTTTGACGCTTTCAAGGTCATTCATGAAGCTTGGATATGCTTCCATATTTTTGACTATATTATAAATATCATCAATGTCACCATTAATTATTGTTTTTGTTTCCACATAAGGCATCTTTATTACACACTCCCTTATAGTTCCTCAATAACATCATTGGTTTGTTGTATAGCTTTACGAAAAGCTGCTAAAACTTGGTCAATAACTTCAATAGGCATTATTAAAGGCGGCTCCATGCGAATTACTTTAGGATTGTTGAGGGTATAGGCAATCAAGATATTGCTATCAATCATCAAGGACATCAGCATGCCTCCGGCACCTTCTTTAGTCAGTTCAATGCCAATCATCATACCCAGCCCGCGTACCTCTTTAATAACCAAAGGATAATCCTTCTGTATCTCTTCTAAACCTTTTTTTAAATATGCGCCGGCAGCGGCACCACGATTCAGCAAATCCTCTTCTTCGATAACTTTCAAAGTAGCTATACCTGCTACACAAGCCATTTGGTTGCCGCCAAATGTCGAAGTATGTAAGAAAGGTGACTCAATTAGTCCAGACCATACTTCTGGTGTAGCTGTAAAAGAACCAATGGGCATAATGCCTCCGCCAAGAGCCTTAGCCAATGCCATAATATCAGGAGTAACGCCTTCATGGTCGACAGCAAACCACTTGCCAGTACGGCCTATGCCTGTCTGAACTTCATCAGCTATCATCAACACACCGTATTTATCACACAAATTACGAACCGCAGTCAGATAACCAGCAGGCGGTACAATAATGCCGCCTTCACCTTGAACAGGTTCCAGAATTACAGCGGCAGTATCAGTATCAATCGCAGCTTCCATCGCCGCTATATTGCCAAATTCAACATGCGTAAAATTTTGCAATAAAGGTTCAAATGGTTTTCTGAATAAATCTCTGCCCGTAGCAGTCAAAGAACCGTATGTCTTGCCGTGAAACGCATTTTGAGCAGCTATATATTTCTTTCTGCCTGTTGCCAGTCTTGCTATTTTCAGAGCGCCTTCTACGGCCTCAGTTCCACTGTTAACAAAGAAACTGTACTGAAGATTACCAGGAGTAATCTCAGCCAAGCGTTCAGCTAAATCGGCCATAGGACGATTAAATAATATTTCTCCGCACATTGGAATAGTGTCTAAAGCACCTTTAACAGCTTCAACTATTTTTGGATGACGATGTCCCAGACAAAACATACCATAGCCGCCAAGGCAGTCGATGAATTCCCTGCCATCACTATCGGTTATTATCCATCCTTCAGCCTTTGTTTCTACGCTTGCCAGTCCCATAAACCTGAATAAACGTGCTACTGCTGGATTAAGGTATTTTTCATATTTTTCAATTGTTTCTTCTACATACATAATATTCACACCTCTGATATATAAAAATATGATTAATGTACAATACTAGAAGCACTGACGAATTTGATGCCACTATCTTTTAAAGAACTATAGACTTCCGACCATGCTTTAGCGGTATTTGGTCTGGCATGACATATTACTACTGCAAGACCGTTTTTGTCAGCCATTTCAGCCGCTGCCCAGATATTTTTCTTTATATCATCCACATCGGAACTGTTATCCAGAAACTTCTGGTTTCTGGCGGTTGGTATACCTAATTCCTCTGCCGCCTGGTCACCTATTGATTTTGAATAAGTATTGCTATCAATAAAAAACAACCCTTCTGCTTTCAGTACTTCAAGAACTGCTTTCATAGTAGTTCGATTAGAAGTTGCTTTTGACCCCTGATGATTATTAACACCAGCTATGCCAGGTAAACTATCAACTGCCTCTTTGGTATACGCCTGTACTTCGTCCTTCGTCATAGCAACGGTAACCATCTTTGATTCAGAAGCAGCTGATGGATCTAAAGGCTCCATGGGCAGATGCAGCATTGCCTCTTTGCCATTACTTTGAATAACACTAAGAGCAGCGCTGCTGTTCGCTTTAAATGGTAATATTGCAAAACTCATTTTAATTGGCAAACCGGATAATTTCTGCACCGGAGCAAGATCATACCCACAGTCATCAACAATAACAGCCAGATTTCCGCTATATTTCTTGTCCTTAGTTGCATTATATACTGTCAACGTATCGGTAATGCATGTTACTTCCTGAGTTCCTGCCTTCCCGTAAATAGCAACTTCAAGAACTATCGCTTTACTTCCAGCAAACGATGTATTTTTCCTGGAAATTATGAAAAGATTTTCAGCTTTTGCTTTGCCGGTAATCCATGTCGCTGCAGCTTCCAAGTCTTCTGCTGTTGGGACACTTACTGCTAATTTTCGTTCAGTCCATAGGATATTTCCTTTTTTATCAGCACGTTCCTCTTTGCGTTCCACAACATCATTATCAGAAACGCTCCATGATGTCTTCGAAGCAAAAATATTATCAAGCGCTTCATGAGCAGACTTTGATCTGCCACGCAAATCCAAGTCAGCAGACTGCACTTTTTGTTTGCCATCATCAGAATTTTTTTTAGCTGTATCTTTGCCAGATGCATAAAAAAAACCACCGGCAACAGCTAATGCCAAGAAAATAATTAAAAGTAAAAAACCGCTGCCTCGTGAATTTCTTCTTCTAATTCTTTTTGCCATGTCGTCCTCCTGGTAATTAGGCACGTGGATGTGCTTTGTCATATATCAGTCGCAAACGTTTATTTGTTAAGTGCGTATAAATTTGGGTAGTAGAAATATCCGAATGTCCCAATAGTTCCTGCACGCTCCTCAGATCAGCACCATTGTCCAACAAGTGCGTTGCAAAGGAGTGCCGTAATATGTGGGGTGATAATTCTTTGCGAATACCTGCTTTTTCCCCATAATCTTTGATAATTTGCCAAAATCGCTGTCTGGTCAAGCCGTTACCATAAACAGAGAGAAACAAGTGTTTTTCATCATTGTTATTAGTATGTAAATACTTCGGCCGCACGACATTAAGATAGGTGTCCAAATAGCTTATCGCCGTTTTGCCTAAAGGAATTATTCTTTCCTTTGAACCTTTGCCAAAAGCAATCACATACTTCATATTTAGATTTAGATTGGAAACGTTAAGATTTACCATTTCAGATACACGCATGCCTGTTGCATAAAGCAATTCCAGCATAGTACGATCACGATAGCCTTCATCAGTAGCTGTATCGGGAGCATCTAGAAGCATCTCAACCTCATTAAGGTTGAGAACACGCGGCAGCCTTGTTCCTTTCGTTCCAGCTTCAATTACTTGGGCAGGGTCGGAAGCAATATAGCCTTCTGCATTCATAAAGCGATAGAAAGATTTAAGAGCAGCTAATCTGCGGGCAATACTGGTAGGAGCGTATCCTTTGTTTTTCAGATATTGCATATAAGCAATTATATCTGAGCGCTTAACTTGGCGAAGATCTTTTTCAGCATTTGCTTGAAAAAGTTCAATGTCACGAACATATGCCTGTTTGGTGTTTGGTGATAAACCTAGTTCGACAGTAATATATTCAAGAAAAAGTTTAACATCAGCAACCATAAAAAGGCCTCCTAAAAAAGAAAAGCTACACTAAGAGTGAGCCTTTCTTAATACTTATTCCTTTTTTTCCGCTTTTTCTGCCACCATTATCTGAATGCTAGCCACTGGTGCAATTGTAGAAATAGCATGTTTATAAACCAGCTGTTGCTTACCATCATTCTCAATGATTACTGTAAAATTATCGAAGCCTCTGACAAGTCCTCTTATTTGAAAACCGTTTACTAGATAAATTACAACGGCAAGATTTTCTTTTCTTACATGATTCAAAAAGCTGTCCTGCAAATTAATAGCTGTTTTTGCGGAATTAGTATTCAAATTAAGCCCCCCTCATTAAAATCTCCGTCTCTAATACATTAATCTTACAGCAGTTTATATTTTTTAACAAGTATTTGATACATTTCTTCGACTATCTGGTCATAATCATCATAATCTTCCAGATCAAACCATTTGATATAGGGCATCTTATTGTACCAGGTCACCTGACGCTTAGCAAAATTACGCGTATACTGCTTAACCTTATCAATTGCTTCGTCCTTCGTAAGTTCACCATTAAAATATTGAGCAACCTGTTTATAACCTATACTCTTCATAGACTGTGCATCTGTAGGTACTCCGGTCTCCAACAATCCCTTGGTTTCTGCAAAAAGACCATCCCTGACCATCGCATCAACACGTAGATTGATGCGTTCATACAGTTTTTCTCTGGACATACGTAACCCAAAGACAACGGCATCGTAGGCAATTTCCTCATCACGTTCCTGTGAAACCTTCTCCCCATGCAAAGCGGTCTCTATCGCTCTTATAATTCTGCGTCTGTCATTAAAATGCAACCTATCCGCTTCCCTTTTATCCAAAGCAGCTAATCTTGCGTGCAACGCTTCATTACCATATTCATCTGCAAAACTTTCCAATTCCTTACGCAGCTCATTTTTTTCATCAATAGCTGCAAAATCATAATTTTCCAAAAGGGCCTTAATATACAAACCGGTACCACCAACAATCAGTGGAATTTTATCTTGTGCGTTCAGGTCGATAATCAGTTTCTCAGCCATCAACTTAAAATCAAACACATTAAAATTTTCATCTGGCTCCAGAATATTGACAAAATGATGAGGGACTGATGCCAGTTCAGTATCACTTGGCTTGGCAGTCCCAATATTCATATTTCTATAAACAAGCATTGAATCACCTGATAAAATTTCCGTTTTTAAACGCATGGCCAACTTTATTCCACAATTACTCTTACCGGTAGCGGTAGGGCCAAGAATGACGACAACTTTAGGTTTCATCTGATTATCTTCTCCTAATGCCATATTTAACTCTGCTGTAGCGCCCGCCTTGCACTTCTGAAATACCAAGTTTTTCAAGCGTCTTCACACTGCGTTCTTTGACAACCACTACAGGTGCAACACGTAGAGCTTGAGCAATAATATCTTCTTCAAGAGGCTCATCATATGCTAGCGGTCTTAGTGGAACCATATTGGCCGAACTCTGTACAGGATGTCGAAACATTGGATCAAAATAAACGACATCAAAAGAGTTATCTGGCAATATCTTAAAATATTCAGCAGCCGTTGTATGCACTGTTTCAATACGATGAAAAGCCTTAATCATGTTTTCATCTTTATCATGATAAGTGAGTAAACCATTCGTAACAACAAACCAAATAGGCATCGAAGCCTCTAAGGCTACTACTCTTCCTGTGTCACCACATATATGGGCAGCAATGGTCGCATCTCCTGCCAATCCCATCGTGCAATCCAAAACTTTCATACCACGTTTCAAACCGAGGGCTTCGACGAAATTATCATTTTCTCCCAGCAAAAGCCTTTTTAGTCTCAATGCTGCCATTCCAGGATGAAAAAACAAGGTTCCTTCACAGGAAAAAACCTGTGGTCCTTTGTTAGTTGCAACAATCAAAGCGTCAAGGTTATTATCACGCAATATTGTTTCCAGATTTCCTTTGGAAAGCCTCGCAAGATAAGGTACATTTAATTCTAACGCCCACTTTTTAGCAACTGCAGGCAAATTAGGCGAACCGTTAAGCCCTGTTATAACTGCAAAACGCATACTAATCTCCTAAACTCTTTTAAACATCTTGTAAAGCTCTTCCGAGGTTATTTCTATCATACAAGGGCGGCCATGCGGGCATGTAAAAGGGTGCTCAGTATTACAGAGGTCAAGAATAAGAGATCGCATCTGCCTCATATTAAGAAGTTCGCCAGCCTTTATAGCACCGTGACATGCTGTATAATGCAAAACACTTTGCCTCAAATCACTGCCGGAAATTGTCTTCATTTCCGAAATCATTTTTAAAATATCCCTGACAAAGCTTTCCGCTTCTTCATCTTGAATGTCTACCGGCAAACTGGCGATTCTTAACATCTCTTCACCTGCCTGTTCTATGTCAACACCCAATTGTAAAAACGTTTGACGATTGTCTTCAATCAACGCAATTTCCTGTGGCGTTGCATCAATATACAAAGGCACTAAAAATTGCTGTGAAGGAACATTTTCGTGGCATTTCACCAATTTATCATAAAGAATGCGTTCGTGTGCCGCATGTTGATCAATTAAATATAAACTTTTTTCTGACTGGGCAATAATAAAAACACGATCGACCTGACCCAGAGGCCAGATTTGGTCCACACCATTATCGTAATTCTGCAGTTCTATACTTGTTGTTTTTAAGACATTGTCATTTTCAACAAGTTTTTCCTGCATAACATGTAAAGGCGTTGCTGCTTGTTCAAAAACACTTTGTGCCCCTTGGCTTATATAGTAACTCTTGCTGCTTACAATATCCTCAGCTTGATTTTCACCGGGATTTTTCCAGATACTGTCTTGTAAATACTCCCGCTTTTCAATTGTTGTATTTGAACCAATAGGCAGAGTCGGTCCTTCTTTCCGTGAAAATACCGCTATATCATCCTGCTCAGATACAGAAGCACTAAGAGGCATTGTTAAAGCACTAACCAACGCATGATAAACTGTACGGTAGATCAATCCCTCATCACTGAATTTAATTTCACTCTTTTGAGGATGAACATTTACATCAATGCTGGAAGCGTCAACAGTAATATTCAAGACGGCAAAAGGGAAGCCCGCTTTGGGGATCTGAGATTGATAGGCATGGTCAATTGCTTTCGATATCATGCGATTACTTATTGTCCGGCCATTGACAAATATCGTCTGCCACTGGCGGGTTCCTTTTAACAAAGTCGGTTTACCAACAAAACCACTTATGGTAATGCCATTTTCCTCACAACAGACCGGCAATAATTCTTTACCTACATTTTTGCCGTACAAGGCAACAATCGTATCGACTGCATCACTATTGCCGGGAGTGCTGACAACCATTCTGTCATTATTAATCAATTGAAACCGGACATCCGGACGAGATAAAGCTATTTTGCAAATAACCTCACTGATATAACGCCCCTCAGTATTGATTGTGCGCAAAAATTTTCTGCGTGCAGGAACATTAAAGAATAAGTTTTCAACAATTACTGTTGTACCGACAGCACCACCAGATGAAATACATTCAAGACTTGCGCCGCCGTCTATAGTAATTGAAGTTGCGAGGTCTTCGTCATCAATTCTGGTCAGCATTCTAAATTTTGAAACAGACGCGATACTTGGCAAGGCTTCGCCACGAAACCCCAGGGTCTCAAGGCTTAACAAATCCTCAGCCATGCGTATTTTGCTTGTAGCATGCCTCAAAACTGCAAGACGGGCATTCTCTTCAGACATACCACTTCCATTGTCTACAACGCGAATGTATTCGATACCACCATCTTGAATCGTAATGTCGATTTTATCAGCACCGGCATCAAGTGAATTTTCAACTAATTCTTTGACAACAGATGCTGGTTTTTCAACAACTTCACCAGCGGCAATTTGGTTAGCGGTGTTTTGATCCAAAATATGTACTTTTTGCTCCATCATAAAAGGCCGCCCTCTCTTTTTGCTTCCTCCTGAAGTTTGTATAAAGCATTTAATGCCTCTAAAGGAGTCATCGTCATAACATCCATGGATATTAGACTTTGACATAAAGATTGCGTGAAAAGAGACTCTTGATAGTTTATCTTTTCTGATTGATTATTTACATTAGGCTGTTCAGCGCAATGTGTATTTTTATCAAAACCATCATATTCCTGCAGAATTTCTTCTGCACGGCTAATAACTTTTTTAGGTAACCCAGCTAACTGGGCGACATGAATACCGTAACTTCTATCAGTACCACCCGGTATAATCCTTCTTAAGAAAATTACTTCCTTGCCCCGCTCCTTGACCGCAACAGAATAATTTTTAACTTCCGGCAGGACATTTTCCAGTTCGATCAATTGATGGTAATGGGTAGCAAATAACGTCTTCGCTTTAATTTTCTCGTTAATAAACTCAACAACTGAACGAGCAATGCTCATGCCGTCAAAAGTGCTTGTACCCCGGCCTACTTCATCAAGAATTATGAGACTGTCTGAAGTCGCGTAACGTAGTATTTGGGCTACCTCATTCATTTCCACCATAAACGTACTCTGACCAGTAGCCAAATCATCGCTGGCACCTACTCGTGTGAAAATCTTATCTACCGGGCAGATACTGGCAGCTCTGGCAGGAATAAACGAGCCTATCTGTGTCATGAGCACCAAGAGAGCTACCTGTCTCATATAAGTGGATTTGCCGGCCATATTTGGGCCTGTCAGGACAATAACTCTTTGCGTCTTACCATCCAACAATGTATCGTTAGGAACAAATATCTCGCGTTGCAGCAACTTTTCAACAACCGGATGGCGACCATCCTTAATTGCTATTTCATGCCTGTTATTTAGTTCAGGTCTGATGTAGTTATTGCGAAAAGCAATAATAGACAAGGAGAGCAAGGCATCAACATTACCAAGAGCACGTGCAGTTGTTTGGATTTCTACCATCCTAACCCGAATTTTATCTCTGATTTCATTGAAAAGATAATATTCAAGCTCCTGAATCTTTTCTTTAGCGCTCAGTATTTTATTCTCAAACTCTTTCAGTTCAGGAACAATATATCTTTCTGCATTGACAAGTGTTTGCTTGCGAATGAAATACTCCGGTACCAAATTAATACTACCCTTGGAAACCTCAATATAATACCCAAAAACCTTATTGTAGCCAACCTTTAAAGTCTTTATCCCAGATTCTTCTTTAATTCTGAGTTCGAAATCACGCATCCAGATTTTGTTGTCTCTGGCAATCGTGTGAAGTTCATCAAGCTCGACATGATAGCCATCACGTATCATACCTCCTTCGCGAACAGTAAAAGGTGGTTCATCAACTATAGCAGAAACGAGCAAATTGTATATATCTTCATGTAAAGAAATTTCATTGTTAAAACGACTAATAAGCCTAGTCTGGTTGGATGCTAAGAGCTCTTTAATTGCAGGCAACACTTCAAGTGAATTCTTTAAAGAGATCAAATCCCTTGCATTAGCGGAACCTACTTCCAAGCGAGCTAATATTCTTTCCAGATCAAAGACATTCTTAAGCTTTTCACCTAAACTTTCTCTTAATGAAACATTTTCAACGAAACCACTAATTGCTTCTTGTCTTTCGATGATAGAGGTAAAATCTAATAATGGACATTCTATCCATTGACGTAATTTTCTTCCGCCCATACTGGTAGCTGTCTGGTCTAGCACTTCTAGAAGAGTTCCATGCTTTGTACCGTCACGCATATTTTTAACCAGCTCCAGGTTACGAATTGCGGTTGCATCAAGGTTCATAAACTTTTCTTTATCAACACACACAAGGCGGTTAACATTCGTAAGATCTGACTTGACCGTCTCGTGAAGATAGCAGAGCATCATTTCAACTGTATTTCTAACGATTGCGGAATATGAGCTGCTATTTCCAAAATGTTTAGAAAAATAGTCACTGTCAGCTTTTTCAAATATGTATCTGCTTACCATACATTCTGGCAGTCTTTGTTTTAAAAGTTGTTCCAACCAACCCCACTCATCACTGCCGGAAGATAATACTATTTCTGACGGCTGCAAACGATATAATTGTTCCCAGACCGCATCTTCGCTACTATCGCCTTTTGCAGTAAACCAGAGACATTCTCCAGTTGAGATATCTACAGCTGACAGACAAAGCTCACTATCAAGACTTGTAAGTGCCACAAGATATTGATTATGATTAGCCTCCAGCAATTGTTCATTGAGTGCTGTGCCTGGTGTAATTATTTTAATTACTTCGCGACGTACTATTCCTTTGGCTAATTTCGGATCTTCCACCTGCTCACATATTGCAATACGATAACCTTTGCTCACAAGCTTGGCAATATAGCCTTCAACCGCATGATAAGGCACACCGCACATAGGTATCTTATCTTCAAGACCACCGGCACGGCCAGTCAGCGTAATATTCAACTCTTTGGAAGCAGTCAGAGCATCTTCGAAAAAAAGTTCATAGAAATCACCTAATCTGAAGAACAACAGCTCGTTCTCATGCTGTCTTTTTACTTCCAAATACTGCTGCACCATCGGAGTGTATTCTGTGGTCATGATTCCGCCTTTCCTTTCAATAACCAGGTTTGAGCCGAGGTAATTTCAATGTTGACAGACTGCCCTATAGTATATTCTTTCCCCAAGACAGGCCATAATACCAATTTGTTAGTTCTCGTTCTGCCAGTCCAGATTTCACTGTTACTTTGGCTTGGGCCTTCTGCCAGTACTTCTAATTTCTTGCCAATAAGCAACTTGTTTTTGGCTAAACTGTTTTCATTTTGAACTTCCATTAAGCGATTCAGGCGTTCTTTTTTTACATCCAAGGGAATCTGGTCCTCATAACCAGCAGCAGGAGTACCTGATCTTTTTGAATAAATAAAAGTGTATGCGGCATCAAACTGAACTTCTCTCATTAAACTTAGCGTATCTTCAAAATCTTCTTCCGTCTCACCAGGAAAACCAACAATAATATCAGTTGTTATCGCAGCTTCAGGGCAATATTTCTTAATAGAGTCAACCAAAGAAAGATATTTCTCACGTGTATAACCTCTGTTCATAGCTTTTAAAATACGATTACTTCCGGATTGAGCAGGAATATGAAAGTTTTCGCAAATATTCTTACACTCAGAAACCACCTTAACGACCTCTTCGCTCATGTCGCGCGGGTGACTAGTCATGTAACGAATACGTTCTACGCCGGGAATATCATTACATTCTTTGAGCAGTTCTGCAAATGAATGGCTGTTACCCTGGTCTTTACCATAGGAATTAACATTTTGCCCTAACAGGGTAAATTCTTTAAATCCGTTGGCAACAGCACGTTCTATTTCCTTTTTAATGCTTTCTTTACTACGGCTCCGCTCTCTGCCCCTGACATAAGGTACAATGCAGTAGGTACAAAAATTATTACAGCCATACATAATAGGAACCCAGGCTGCAAAGCTGCTCTTTCTGATACATTGGCCTTCAAACTCAGTTTCCTTTATGCTGACATCGTCATAAACTTTTTGCCCTTTATCAGCTAAAAAATCAAGCAAAATTGCTTTGAAATTATTTACCTGCGCTGTTCCGATTAATAAATCAATCTGCGGATACTTCTTAACTAGTTTATCTCCGCCTTTTTGTGCCATACAGCCTGCTACACATATAATCTGGCCAGGATGACTTGCTTTAACTCCCTTTAGCTCGCCAATTTTGCCTAAAATCTTCTTTTCTGCACTTTCACGCACGCAGCAAGTGTTAACAACTACTACATCCGCATCATGATAATCATTAATAAAGCTGTAGCCTAAATCACTTAACTGGCCGGCAAAATGTTCTGAATCGGATTCATTCATCTGGCAGCCATAATTTAAAATTGTATACTTCTTATCGTTCATCAAATTACTCCTCGAATAGCATAAAATCAAATTTTGTACTTCTTTATTATAAACGAGATACCTCGATTAAACAAATAAAACAAGGCTCCCTAAAGAGCCTTGTTTTATTTGTTTAAAATTAATTGTGTTAAAGAGTAATATTATCTGCCTCTGTTTTAAAACTACGATATTTATCATGGATAATTCTGAGAGCAGTAGAAATAGCTTTTTTTGCATTTCCTTGATATTGTCTGTCCAAAATGGCTTGAATCCCTTCTGAACCATTGGAAAGGTCATAACCAATCAATAATTTAGAAATATAGTCGCGAGCTAATTTAGTGGCAAGTGTACAATCGGCCTCCGTAATAATTCCAGTTTCAATATCTACGACGACAATCAGACCAATTACCTTATAAACTTCAGCGGCTGTGATTCCTACGGGAACTTTGGCATAACCAGAGAAGAGCACCATTTCATGTTGTTTTTCATTTGACAAGGCAATTATCCCCCTTAAATAATATATGTTTATTTTTTATCTGCTGATATGACGGATAAACTCTTCACATCAACATTTACTTCCCTTACTCTCATTGCAGTCATCATTTCAACTTTTTCTTTAACACGGTGCTGCAATATATCAACTACTTCAAAAATGTTAGTACCATAAAATAATACAATATCGATATAGATTGTCATTCCTTTGACTGGATCTGATGGGCGTCTGACTTTAATGTTGGTAACTCTGTCTATCCCACGCATTTTACCTACTATAATGTTGACGATGTCAATAACAACATAATCAGAAATTGCAAGTTTGCCATAGTAACTAAAAGACGGTCTGACAATTGATTTTTCATCGCTGACCTTTACTTTTTTCTTTCTTGAAAATAAATGATGCGGTAAATCAACTAAAATTCCAGACAAATGAGGCTTTAGCTCAACGGTTGGAACTGGAACGATATGTTTGCCTTCCTTAAGCCGTATCTGTCTTGCCTTGTTTATATCGTGCTTGCTGGCAATATCCTGTATTTTAACGAATTTTACAGGTTTAGGAAGTCCGAGACGCAGACAAATCTTTAAAGCCATATTCTCCGAAGTTCCTATTACTAAGAGCCTTTCTATCTTAGCCTCAGTAATTGCTTTTTTCACTTCATCCACATGTTCTTGATCAGAAAAGATTGCACGTTTAACCGCTTGGATTCTATTCTGCTCGCTTTTTGCAGAGGAACCAGCCAAAATCTTAGTTCCCTTAATCAGAAGACCGTCATCAATAATAGCTTCACTTTTGTTATCATGGGCAACAGACAAAGCTCTGTGACTTTTGCCGGTGCCGCTGGGTCCCACAAACGCAACTACTTCCATGATGACCTCCCCTAAAACAATATGAACCTATTTATATTCTATCATAGATTTTACATTTTTATATAAAATTGAAAAATCTCCTAAGCTTTTGGGGAATCTGCCATTATCTCCATGAAAATCAGAACCGCCGCTTACAAGCAATTTATATATTCTTGCCAGTTCAAGCCAAACATTCATTTCTTCAGAAGAAGCCGATGGATGCCACACCTCAATACCATCAAATTTAATATGCGCAAGTAAGCCTTTTACCAATGTTAAATCTTTTAATTCACTAGGATGAGCCAAGAAAGCAATACCACCAGCATCATGAATTAAATCAACTGCCTCAGTAGGTGATAACTTTGGCTGAGGCACATATCCCGGTTTACCACGCTTCAGCAAAATGTCAAAAGCTTCTTGAATATCTTTAAAATAGCCTTTTTCCACTAATGCCTTAGCCACATGTGGTCTGCCAAAGGCGCGATGAGAAATATCGGTTGTTTCTACTGCCACATTATAACCCAGAGAATTTACTTTATCAACAATTTTAGCCAATCTGATTTCACGGGCATGCCGCAATTCATAAGTACGCTCTAAAAGCGGCTCATAATTCTCGTCAAAATGATAACCCAAAATATGTATTGCTTTTTCATCTATCTGTGTACCAAGTTCAATGCCAGAAAATATTCTTGGACCGTTACGAGTCGTTTCAATATATTGCCTGGCGGCAATATATCCATTAACAGAGTCATGATCCGTAATTGAAATTACTTCTATATTCTTTTTCTTAGCAGCTTCAACTATTTCCTGCGGTGTTAAAAAACCATCAGAAAATGTGCTATGTATATGCAAGTCAACTAACATATTATCTTCCTTTCACAAGTTGCACAAGTGTTGCTACTCCAACACCCGTAGCTCCCTTTACCCAGTAACCATTCGTTTTCTGAGTTGTTGAAGTACCACCAATATCAATATGAGCCCAAGGGATATTTTCATCGACAAACTCACCAATAAATAATCCTCCGGTGATTACACCGCCAGGCCTTCCAGCACTGTTTAGCAGGTCAGCAATATCACTCTTGATTGCATCTTGACATTCCGGAAGTGACGGAAGCCGCCAATAATTTTCACCCGCTATTTTTCCTGCATCAATTATTTCTTTACATAAATTATCATTATTGCTAACAATAGCAGCAGTTTCATTGCCTAATGCTATGATAACAGCTCCGGTCAAAGTTGCAATATCAATTACTTTGGAAGCACCCTGACGGCAAGCATACCAAACTGCGTCTGCAAGTACCATTCTGCCCTCAGCGTCAGTTGATACTACTTCAATGGTCTTACCGCTGGCCGCCCTTATTATATCACCTGGTCTGGTTGCAGTGCCAGACGGCATATTCTCAGCGCAAGCAGCAATTGCCATAACGTTACAGGGCAATTGCATTCTGGCAATTGCCCTGATAGCACCCAAGACAGCCGCCGCTCCAGCCATGTCATCCTTCATTTCACCCATGCCAGCTTCTGGTTTAATAGAAATACCACCGCTATCAAAAGTAATGCCTTTACCTACCAAGGCAATCCAGTTTGCCTCATCTGAACCTTGATACTTTAAAGTAATGAGTCGAGGCTCTGCGGCGGATCCTTTCCCGACGGCCAGTATTGAGCCCATTTTTTTCTCTTTCATCGCATCAATACCCAAAATTTCGCATTGAAGATCAAGTTTATCCGACAATTTTAGTGCTTCATCAGCTATATTTTTCGGTTGCACAATATTTCCAGGATGATTAACAAGATTTCTGGTCCAAACAATACTTTCGCATAAAATATTAGCTTCTGCAATTATATCATTAACCTGCAAATTCTTTGAATAGACTTGTATAGTCCCTTCAAAATTATCTATTGCATCGCTTTTATAATCATTAAATTCGTAACTGCCAAGTATAAGTCCTTCGATCAATGCGCTCAAATAAATAGATCCATTATTTGAAATAGCAGCCGGCGCAAATACCAGTGTTTTTTCGCCATCGGCTTTTACTAGAGTTCTGGCAGTTTCACCAGCTGCCTTACGTAAAATATTTGGTTTTAATTTGTCGGCCTCGCCCAAACCAGTAATTATAATTTTCTTCAAACCACTGGCAGAATCAAGAACAATACTAGTGGTATTACCGAAATCAAACATTTTTTTGTCTTTATCTGCTAGTTTTTTGATTATGTCGACATAAGGCATTTCCCGGTCGGCAATATCTTCTTTCGTAATCAATAGAGAAATAACATCAGTTTCTTCTATACGCTCTACTGAGCAAATATTTAAAAAATCATTATAAAAATTGTCATGTTCTTTCTTTTCATTAGTTATCATATCTGATGCTCCTTTATAAAAGTCTATATATAAATTTTCGACAAGACAAAAGAAAAAACCTGCTACCATTAAAAATGACAGCAGGCTTTAGTTTTTATTTGAGCAAACCGTATTTTTTAAATACATCACAGACTTTTTCTTTTTCTGACGCTGACATAGGTACCAGCGGAAGTCTGACAGGTCCTGCATCAATTGGGGTTAACATAGAAACAGCCTCTTTTACAGGTATAGGATTAGTTGTTATAAACATGGCTTTTGCCACTGGCAACATTTTAGTATTTAAATCCATGGCTTCTTTCACTTTTCCAGCTTCGAAAGCCTGCATTAAGTTCTGTAATAATTGACCTCCGGTGTTGCTCACAACGCTGATAAGTCCAGTAGCACCAACAGACATGAAAGGCAGTATCAACATATCATCGCCGCTATAAATGGAAAAGTCTTCCGGCAATACTGAGTACAACTCAGCTACCTGTGAAACATTACCTGCAGCTTCTTTGATGGCAACAATATTTTTACAATCCTTAGCCAATCTAACTACAGTCTGAGGCGCTATATTTGAACTTGTTCTACTAGGTACATTATAAATGATTACTGGTAATTCAGTAATGCTAGCAATTGCTTTAAAATGTTGATAAAAACCTTCTTGCGGCGGCTTGTTGTAATAAGGACCAACAACCAAGAAACCGTCAACGCCAGTAGCTTCTGCAGCCTTAGTTAATTCAATTGTGCCTGCCGTATTGTTTGAACCCGTGCCGGCAATAACAGGAACTCTTTTATTTACTCTTTTGACAACTGTACGAAACAATTCAAGTTTTTCTTCAGTTGAAATGGTCGGTGATTCACCGGTTGTCCCACATACAACTAAACCATCCGATCCGTTGGCGATCAACCACTCGGCAAAATCTGCCATAGCTGCATAATTAATACTGCCATCTTGATTCATTGGCGTTACCATCGCTGTAAGTAATCTGCCAAAATATGGTACTTTCATTAAAAAATCCCCCTGTCATTTCTAAAATTAAAGCTTAAAAGCATCATGTAAAGCTGTCACGGCTTCGTTTAAGCGCTCCTGACTAATGATTGCCGAAATAGTAGTATCTGAATCCACAGTTTGTAGAATAGTAATACTTTTATCAGCCAAAGCAGCAACAAATGTTGCCATTATTCCTGGAACGCCACGCATGCCCGAACCAACTACTGAAACCTTGGAACATTCTAAGTGTACTTCAAAAGAATAGCCCAAATTTGCCAGCAATTTGCACGTTTTATCAGCATCAAACATAAAAACAGAAAACATCGACTGTTCCGGTTGTAAATTCAAACAGCCAACACTGATCCTATTATGAGCCAAATCATCAAATAATTTGTGCCCGCTATTCACATCATTGCCATCAAGTCTGACTTTGAACTGTGCCAAATCTTTAAGATAAGCTACACTGCTGATAATCCGACCAGGCTCAGTAGAATTTTTCTCTACAACATCTTCATTACAAATCAAAGTGCCAGGTGCATCAGAAAAAGTAGATTTAACAACTATAGGTATTTCTTTTTCCATAGCAATTTCTACGGCTCTGGCATGAATTACTTTTGCACCTTGGTGCGCCATTTGGCAAACATCACCGTAGGAAACGCAGTCCAAAATACTTGCATCGGATACAACACGAGGGTCTGCCGTCATTATACCTTCAACATCAGTATAAATTTCCACACAATCGGCTTCTAGTGCTACACCAAGCGCAGCGGCAGTTGTATCACTGCCACCTCTGCCCAAAGTCGTAAATCTGCCATCTTCTGTAATTCCCTGAAAACCGCACACAACCGGTACGATACCTGCATTCATATACAATAAAAGATTTGCAGGATTAATATTTCTAATTTTAGCATCTCCAAAATTTGCGTCAGTTTTAATACCAGCTTGTCCACCAGTTAAAGCTGCTGCATTTATTCCTACGCTTTGTAATGAGGCAGCCATAACAGCCGCTGAAATCAATTCTCCACAGCACATTATGGTATCCAGATCACGTGAATCAACAGAACTGTTCTCTTTTTTTATAATATCTATAAGGCTATCGGTAGCATAAGGATCTCCTTTTCTGCCCATAGCCGAAACAACCACTGCAGGGGTAAAACCAGCTTTAATGGCTTCTGAAACTTTATTTCTTGCTGCAATTCTTGCTTCCGCTGTTGCTACAGAGGTACCGCCAAATTTTTGTACTATTATTTTCATAGTCATTTTCCCTTATTTTCAAATCCATCCATTTTTTATCATAGTTTCAGCAATCTGTAGGGTATTCAAAGCTGCACCTTTTCTGATCTGGTCGCCAACTACCCACATATTGAAAGAATTGTCCGCTGATTCATCTCTTCTGAGCCGTCCAACATAAACATCATTTTGGTCGGATGTATAAAGTGGCATCGGATAAATCTGATTCTGCGGTTCATCTTGCATCTGCACGCCAGGAAATTTAGAAATAGCATCTTTAATCGCTGCCAAATCCAAGTCTTTTTCCAACTCAACATTTACTGACTCAGAGTGGCTGCGGTATACTGGCACACGAACCGTAGTTGCAGTAATTTTCATATCATAGTCTTCGAGAATTTTTCTGGTTTCATTAACCATCTTCATCTCTTCTTTAGTATAAAGATTATCCAAAAATACGTCAATTTGCGGGATAAGATTAAAAGCAATTGGATAATGCTTGCTAAGGCTGGCACTAGGTAGTATTTTCGCTTCCATAGCTTTGCCTTCTGAATAAGCCTTAACTTGATTGGTTAATTCATCAATGCCTTCCTTACCAGCACCTGAAACTGCCTGGTAAGTTGATACAATAATTCTCTTGATTTTTGCCAAATCATAAATTGGTTTCAAGGCCATTACCATGATTATAGTTGAGCAATTTGGGTTGGCAATGATTCCTTTATGTTTTAATATTGCATGTGGATTAACTTCCGGAACGACAAGAGGCACCTCTGGATCCATGCGGAAAGCGCTTGAATTATCAATAACGACAGCACCAGCTTTTACTGCATAAGGCGCAAATTCAGTACTAATTGAACCACCGGCAAATAAAGCAATATCAATATCTTTAAAAGATTCACTTGTTGCCTCTTCAACAATATAGTTTTTCCCCATAAAAGGAATTTCGGTTCCTGCACTGCGGCTGGAAGCCAAGAGTCTTAGCTCAGCAAAAGGGAAATCTCTTTCTTCAATAAGTTTCAAAAATTCCTGTCCAACCGCCCCTGTAGCACCTAAAATAGCAACATTAAACTTTTTCATTTCGCCTTCCCCTTTTCATAAATTAATGGTAAATTATAGCAATTGATCCAATCCGTAAACCAGTCCTTTTTTGTCAACAATCTTACGGCACCCTAGCATTACACCCGGCATATAACATTCTCTATTAATCGAATCATTACGTATCTTCAAAGTTTCGCCTGCACTACCGAAAATAATTTCTTGAGAAGCAACGAACCCAGGGAGGCGAACACTATGTATACGCATACCTTCATATTCGGCACCACGTGCACCTTCAAGTTTTTCTTCTTCTGCAGGGTTACCTTGGGCAACAAAGCCGCCACGAATTTCTGCTAATTTTTGTGCCGTCAGAAGAGCAGTCCCTGATGGTGCATCAAGTTTCTGATCATGATGCAGTTCAATAATCTCAACCTGAGGAAAATATTTTGCAGCTTCACAGGCAACTTTCATCATCAAAATTGCTCCTAAAGCAAAATTAGGTGCTATCAGAATACTGGTATTATTTGTTTTAGCTAATTCATCAAGTTCTGTCATATCATCTTTAGTAAAACCAGTGGTGCCGACAACAGCACATACACCAGCACTTAAAATGATTCTCAGATTATTCATCACTACATCCGGACGGGTAAAATCAATAACAATATCAGGTTTCACTCTTGCCAAAGCATTTTTCAAATCTGTATCAAATACCAAATTTGTACCATCAATTATCTTATCCTTCGCCATAATGTCAACAGCAGCAACCAGTTCCATATCACTTTCTTTTAAAACAGTCCTTACCACTTCACTCCCCATACGGCCCAATGCGCCATTAACAAGAATACGAGTCACTCTAAACATCTCCTTATTATAAAATAAAAGCCGTTGGTTATCCCAACGGCTTTTAAATACCTAAGATCACCTGGTATTTGAAGCATTATGAGATAGCACTCCACCAAAATTTTGGCGACAGTCCGACAGCTATTAACCGGCGGCCCAGCATGACAGTGCGGCCACTATCAAACTTCGGCGGTAACCCTTTCATTCGTATCAACAAATCCCTTCTCCACGAACTAATAATGCTTTCCGCTCCTCTATCATTCCTTTTCAATTAGCGTAATTATATACTACTATAAGTTCTTTTGTCAAACACAATTGTTATTTAGTACTTCCAAACCCGCCGCCGCGAGTTTCCTTTTGGCTTTCTGTGTCGCCATCTGCCAAAAGAAAAGGATAAAATATACCTTGTGCAAC
Source organism: uncultured Acidaminococcales bacterium (assembly GCA_964386405.1). Classification (GTDB taxonomy): domain Bacteria; phylum Bacillota; class Negativicutes; order Acidaminococcales; family Acidaminococcaceae; genus RZYP01. The sequence goes on from CAYLRW010000001.1 coordinate 47,782, forward strand.
ACGTTCACCTTTGCTTAGCTTAATATCATGATCATTTAGATTGTAAATTAGAAGCTTGATATGCCCTTCGTTATCATCATTATTATAATAATCAGAGTCAATAATTCCCTGACTATTGATCATCGTCAAACACATTTTCATTGCTATACTTGAACGAAGGTGCATGCCAAGATATTCTGTATCCTGCATGTATGCCTTAACGCCAGTAGGTACAATATTTACTTGGCAAGGCTTCAAAACAACATCTTCAGGCAGATAAAAATCATAGCCGGCTGAACATTTGGTCTTACGCACTGGCAACAAGAAATCAATATTAGCATATTCAGTTACTTTTTCGAAGCCGCGAATTCGCATATTTTTTCTCCTTGGTCTATTTTTAATGGAATTAATATATTATAGCACTATAAATATACTCAAACAAGAAAAGCCTGTGCAAAAGCACAGGCTTTTTAATCATTTTATCCTTGCAGAACTGCTTTACGAGAAAGGTTGATGCGACCTTTCTGGTCAATCTCAACTACTTTAACTGCAATTTCGTCACCAACAGAAACTACATCTTCAACTTTTTCAACTCTTTCAGTAGAAAGTTGTGAAATATGTACAAGTCCCTCTTTACCAGGAAGGATTTCTACAAAAGCGCCAAAATTCATCAATCTTGTTACTTTACCAGTATAAATTTTACCTACCTCTGCAACAGCAACAATACCTTCAATCATATCAATCGCTTTTTGAGCAGATATACTGTTGACAGCTGCCACAAAAACCTTCCCGCTGTCATCTACATCAATCTTGGCTCCTGTTTCTTCAACGATCTTTTTAATCATCTTGCCGCCAGGGCCGATTATATCGCGTATTTTATCAGGATTGATATTAATAGTCGTAATCTTTGGTGCGTATGGAGAAAGTTCTTTTCTCGGTTCTGATATAGCTTCTAGCATTTTGCCAAGAATGAACGCACGGCCTTTCTTAGCTTGTGCCAAGGCCTGTTGGAAAATTTCTTTGTTAATACCATCTATTTTAATATCCATTTGAATTGCAGTAATACCTTTTTCAGTTCCAGCAACCTTGAAGTCCATATCACCGAGGGCATCTTCCAAACCTTGAATATCAGTCAGAATAGTGAAATAATCTCCATCTTTAACTAGACCCATGGCTACGCCAGAAACCGGAGCCTTAATTGGCACGCCAGCATCCATCAAGGATAAAGTACTGCCACATACACTGCCCATTGATGAAGAACCGTTTGATTCCAACACTTCGGAAACAAGACGAATTGCATATGGGAATTCTTCTTCGGAAGGAATAACCGGCAGTAACGCTCTTTCAGCCAAAGCACCATGACCGATTTCGCGACGTCCTGGAGAGCGAAGCGGTTTTGTCTCGCCTACACTGTAAGGAGGAAAATTATAATGATGGATGTAACGTTTTGTGTCTTCAACACCAAGGCCATCAATAATCTGTACTTCGCGCAAAGGAGCTAATGCTAAGACATTAAGTATTTGGGTTTGCCCGCGCGTAAACAGGGATGAACCATGCGGCCTTGCCAGCAAGCCAACTTCACAAGTTACAGGGCGCACCTCATCCAATTGACGTCCATCAGGACGGATTTTATCAACAGAAATTGTTCTGCGAACTACTGTTTTAATTAGTTTTTGAGTTACATACGCAACATCTTTGCCATTGTCAGGGTATTTTTCATTAAAAACTTCAGCAATTTCTTTTTTAACTTGAGAAACCATTTCTTCACGATGAAGCTTATCCGCATCCATTAAAGCAGCTTTCAGTTTTTCTGCGCCGTAAGCCTTAATATCTTCGACAATTTCAGCAGGCGGAACATAAACCGGAACTTCCATTTTCTCTTTGCCGATTTCAGCCTGAATTTTCTCTTGGAAAGCAACTATGTCTTTAATGACATCGTGTGCGAACCAAATTGCGTCAAGCATTACTTCTTCAGAAACTTCTTTAGCACCGGCTTCTACCATAAGGATAGCATCTTTGGTACCAGCCACGCCTAAACTTAATTCACTGGTCTTTGTCTGTTCTACGTTAGGGTTAACAATAAATTCGCCATTAATCAAACCGATACGTACACCAGCGATAGGACCGTCAAATGGTATATCAGAAATGGAAAGTGCGCATGATGCACCAATCATGGCTGCCATGTCAGGCGGATTGTCCTGATCTACAGATACAGCTGTCGCCACAATTTGAACGTCATTATGATAACCATCAGGAAACATCGGTCTGATAGGGCGGTCAATCAATCTGCTGGTTAAGATCGCAGCCTCGCTCGGTCTACCTTCCCTTTTTATAAAGCCGCCAGGAATTTTTCCTACAGCATACATTTTTTCTTCAAAATCTACTGTCAGCGGGAAAAAGTCTACACCTTCCCTTGGAACCTTTGTGCCTGTAACAGCGACAACAACCGCCGTGTCACCATAACGAACTAATACTGAACCATTTGCCTGTTTTGCGATTTTTCCAGCTTCGATAGTCAGTGTTCTGCCACCAAGCTGCATGCTATAACTATACATCGATAGTTACCTCCTCTTATATCCACACATTTTGAGTTACCTGCTGATAATTCGACACAAATTTTAAATTACCTTTATTTTTTTTTATAAAATATAGCTAATTTTATCACATATAAAGCAAAAATATGGAAGTAGTTTTTCAAACGTTGAAAAACTACTCCCACTTTTATTAAATATACTGCTTTTTAATCTCTAGCGCGTGCAGGTTCCACATTAACTTTGTAACCTTTGATGGTATTACGGTGCATCACTGCCAAAACTTTTTCAGCAACTTCTTCCGGGACTTCAACAAAAGTAAATTTGTCATAAATACTGATCATGCCAATATCTTTTCCTGGAACATCGGCTTCTATAGCGATGGACTGAATAATATCTTTAACAGTAATCTTTTGGCTGCGGCCTATGTTAATAAACATACGAACCATACCAGGCTTAGCACCGGTATTTCCAAGATCAGGAGCAACGGTAGTTTCGGCTGGTGCTTCCAGAGCTTTGTTGCCTTCTTGCATTAATTTGACAGCTGCCGCTGCAACTTCCTCAGGGTTGTAGTCCTTTAACAACGAACCAATGATTGGCAAATAATCATTATAGTTATTTTGGTCTAAGACGCTTTGCAATTTTGATACTATCATTTCTCTTTGGCGTTCCAGCACGTTAGCTTCTGTAGGCAGTTGACGTCGAACAATTTTGATATTAACAGCTTTTTCAATCAACTTCAGTTGACGGAATTCGCGCGGAGTAATAAAGGTCAGTGCCACGCCTTTATTGCCTGCACGACCTGTTCTTCCGATACGGTGTACATAGCTTTCAGGATCTTGCGGAATATCAAAGTTAACAACATGAGTAATATTTTCGATATCCAGCCCACGTGCAGCAACGTCTGTAGCAATCAGAATATCAACGCGTCCGGCACGGAATTTCTTCATTACACGGTCACGTTGGTTCTGGCTTAAATCTCCATGCAAGCCTTCAGCTAAATAGCCACGGGTGCCAAGAGCAATTACCAACTCATCGACGCCTTTCTTAGTGCGGCAGAAGATGATAAGTTTTCCGTTGATCTCGACATCAAGCAGACGACACAGACCATCTACCTTATCTTTAGTTTCATAATAGAACTGATCAACAGAAGGCGCCGTCACAACTTCTTTATGGATGGCGACAAGCTTTGGAGCCTTCATGTATTTCTTAGTTAAGCTGAGAATTGGGCGCGGCATTGTTGCAGAAAAAAGCAATGTCTGACGTTCCGCAGGTAGGTTTTTCATAATTTCTTCCATATCCTCAACAAAACCCATATCCAGCATTTCATCTGCTTCATCTACGACCAAAAATTTAATATTTTCAAGTTTAATAGTTGCTCTTCTGATATGATCAAGAAGTCTGCCCGGTGTACCTATAACGATCTGCACACCACTACGCAGAGAACGGATCTGACGGTCAATTGGCTGGCCGCCGTAAACAGGTAAAGCTTTAATGCGTTTAGTCTGACCAATCTTACCGATTTCTTCCGCAACCTGTATTGCTAATTCACGCGTCGGTGTCATGACTAAAGCCTGAATATGACGATGATCCGTAATATTTTGGACTATAGGAATACCAAAGGCTGCTGTTTTACCAGTTCCTGTCTGTGCCTGCCCTATAACATCATTACCTTCTAATACGAATGGTATAGTCTCTTTCTGGATTGGCGAGGGTTCTTCAAAACCCATGTCAGTCAGTGCTGTTACTATCTTTTTGTCTAACAGTAAGTCACCGAACATTTCTTTTGTGTTGTTTGTCATAATTCCTCCTAAAATTCTTCATTTAATTTGTCCAAAGCCAGCGAAAAAGCGGCTAATACACTACGCAATTTGTTATCAGTTCGAGAGCCATGAAACTTGTGTTTTTGGCAAACAATTCCTCTTTCACTCGCTATAGCCATATATACCAAGCCAACAGGTTTTTCACTTGAGCCGCCGCCTGGTCCTGCAATCCCAGTAATACTTACACCAAGTGTGGTATTAAAAAGATTTCGAACGCCGGCCGCCATTTCACGTGCTACCTGCTCGCTCACTGCCCCATATTTCTTTAAACTATCTTCAGACACGTTTATAACATTAGCCTTTGCCTCATTACTATAAGAAACAACTGAACCCAAAAGATATTCAGAACTTCCAGGAATATCAGTCAGCATACTGCTGGCCAAGCCACCTGTGCATGATTCTGCAAAAGCTATCGTGCTTTTTCTTTTTAACAGTTCTTCTCCCAGTTTTTTTGCTAAAGACTCGTTATCAACGCCATATATATTATTCTCCAGCCTTCTGCGTACTTCGGTCTCCATTTTTGCTATCATACTTTCCGCCATAGCATAATCAATACTTTTTGCTGTGATCCTGATAATAATTTCGCCGCTCCTAGCATAAATTGCAATTGTTGGATTGGTCTGCGACATAATAATATCGTCAAGTTTTTCTGCAACAGTTGATTCACCGATTCCCTTAAGACGCAAAACTTTGGAGTGAATAATTCCTTGTTGTGCAAAATGTGCTTCTAAAAAAGGCAACATTTGTTCTAAGCATACGTGTTTCATTTCATTGGGAGGACCTGGCAAGAGTATTATCAGCTTCTCATCAGCTTCAACTGCTAATCCAGGAGCCGTCCCGGCATCATTTTTCAAAATATAAGACCCTTGCGGTATCATTGCCTGTTTTACATTGTTTTCAGGCATACATATACCACGGTGGATAAAAAATTGATTAATTTTATCCAAAGTTTCCTGATCCAGTTCCAAGGGAAGATCAAGTACAGAAGCAACCATCTCTTTTGTGATGTCACCGCGCGTTGGGCCCAAGCCACCAGTAGTGACAATAATATCCGCACGAGTAAGAGCTATCTTTAATACTTCTCTCAATCTCATTTCATTATCGCCAACGGTAGTCTGATATAAAACATCAAACCCTTTCTGATTTAATGCTTTAGATAAATATTGAAAATTAGTATTTAAAATATCTCCCAGCAGTAATTCAGTTCCAGTGTTAATTACTTCGACAATCATCCCTACTTGACCTCCTAATGAACTATGCCAGTTCTCCAACCAATTCGTAAGTAAACCCTTGTACAATTCTTACCTTAACAAATTCACCGACTTTAATTCCAACTGCATCTTCAATATAAATGCTGCCGTCAATTTCAGGAGCTTCTCGGTATGACCTGCCACAGGCAAGGTTCTTATTTTCTTCGTCAAAACCTTCTACAAGCACATCCAGAATTGTTCCTTCCAAATCGATGTGGATTTCCTCTGATACCTGTGCCTGAATGGCCATAAGTTCATGATAACGATCCTGCTTCAAATCATCGTCAATCTGATTAGGCATTAACGCCGCCACGGTTCCTTCCTCTTGGGAATAGGTAAATACTCCTGCACAGGCAAATTTTTGTTCGGCAACAAATGCTTTGAGTTCATCAAAGTCAGCACTAGTTTCTCCCGGGAACCCAACGATAAAAGTTGTACGAATACAAATATCCGGTATACGCCTCTTTAATTCTGTCAGCAATGCAACTACCTGTTCTTTCGTATCAGGCCGATTCATGCTGCTTAGAAGAGAATTACTAATATGCTGCAAAGGAATGTCCACATACTTACAAACTTTATCGCAAACTGCAATTGCTTCTATTAAGTCGTCAGTAAAATATTGCGGATAACAATACAATATTCTTATCCATTTTAAATCATCAAGCTTATTAATTTCTTTAAGTAATTCCGCCAAACGTAAGGAACCGTACAGGTCTTCTCCATAGCGGGTTGTGTCTTGTGCAACTAAAATTAACTCCTTGACACCACTACTAACCAACGCCTTAGCTTCAGCCAAAATATCTTCAAAAGGTCTACTCCTGTAAGGCCCGCGAATTTTAGGTATTATGCAATAGGAACAGCAATTATCACAGCCCTCAGCAATTTTTAAATAAGCTGTATAATTCGGCGTAGTCAATATTCTCGGCGTCAAGCCTATTTCATTTTCCGGACTAGGAGCAGGCTGCAAACAAATAAAACGCTCCCCTTGCAATACTCTCTCTATTACTTGTCCAATTTCAGTATAACACTCCGTACCTACAATAGCATCTACTTCCGGAATATCAGCAAGCAATTCTTCTGAATATCTTTGACCAAGGCAACCAGCCAAAATCAAGTGTTTACAGTTACCTTCATTTTTATATTCTGCCATCTGCAAAACAGTGTTTATCGATTCTTCCTTAGCCGATTCAATAAAACCGCAAGTGTTGACAATAATAATATCGGCTTCCTCCGGATTATTGGTAATCGTCATCTTCTTGTCCTCAATGATGCCAAGCATTGTTTCGGAATCAACAAGATTTTTCGGACAGCCAAGACTTACTAAACCTATTTTCAAAAAAAACACCCTTTCAATTACTTATCCGCAAATCTTACATTTTGCAGCCATTTTTCAACTAACTCTGTCCGCTTCTCATCATTTAAATATTTATCATTTACCCAAAGCAGACTTTCTCTGTTAGCTTCATTTTCAAATTTGTTTTGAGAAATAAATAAATAGCCATATCCTAGTTTTTCGGTGACAATTATAACATCTTCAGCATTAACCAGCCAACTAATTATTTTTTCGCATGATTCTTTTTTTACGGAAGCCTTACCTATTCCAGCCGCAAAAACCTGAGCAGGAAATCCTTCCGAAGGCTCAACTATATAAGCAGGAAAGTCATTTTCTATATATTTAATAACCTTATTTCTTGAGGTAATTGCCAAATCTGCTTCCCCAATCGTTGTTAGACGAATAGGGCTGATAGCAAACTTTGCATACTGAGGAATTTTTCTGTTAATATTTTTTAAAAAACTAAAAGTATCTTCTTCGCCCTGCTTGCTTGCCAGTGCCGTAAGGAAATATCTCATTTCCGGTGTCCCGCTAAGCTCCTCCATACTAATAACTATATCGTTTTGCTTAGCGATATCCTTCCAGGATAACAAGTTCTTTTGTCCAACCCTCCGCGAATAAGCATAGTTCACCAAAAACACGTACGGGTCATAACAAACGCTTGTCCAATAGCCTTCGGCATCTTGTAATGCGGTTGGCAAATTTTCTTTGTGGGAATCTTGTTTAAGCAATTTTCCATCAGAAGACAGCTTAATCATCGTTTCCCTAGGCGCAATAATTAAATCAAAACCTTCGCCATCAGCAGAAATGGTTTGTCCTTTGTCAGCAAACTTATATGCAAATTTAGTTTTGGTTTTCTCCTGATATTCACTTAGCAAAGCTCTGGTCAAATCCTCAGGCAAAACTGAATAAACTTTTATTGTATTTTCAGAAGCAGCATTCACACTACCAGTCTGGATACTATCAAAACGTAAAAACCAAAAACATAAGAAAACCGGTAGAAGCAAAAACCAACTTTTATGCTTACTCATACCCATAAACCCCCACTTATCTCTTGTGTTGCTTGGAGTTTCTCTTGTCCTGACGTCCATTAACATTTTGAACAACTTTACCTTTGACTCTGGATCCCGAGGTATGAGGAGCCTGGGACAACTTTAGCAGGCATTTGGAATCGCTCCCTATTAAATCAAGACGATTTGCCATTTGCAACGCTTCTTTTACTAAAGCACGATTCTTAGGATTCTTATATTGCATCAGCGCTCTTTGCATGGCTTTTTCATGGGGGTTTTGCGTAACAAAAACTTTCTTGCCCGTTTCCGGCTCGATACCTGAATAATACATGGCTGTCGAACAGCTCCCCGGCGTTGGTATAAAGTCTTGTACCTGCTCAGGATAATGACCTGTATCACGAAGGAATTCAGCCAATTCCACAGCATCATTTATTGTGCAGCCTGGATGGCTCGAAATGAAATACGGAACTACATATTGTTTCAAGCCTATTTCCTGATTTTTCTTGTTAAAAACCCGCATAAATTTCAAATATACTTCTTTACCAGGCTTACCCATGCATTTAAGCACGCCAGGTGAAATATGTTCCGGAGCTATTTTTAACTGTCCACTGACATGATAACGACAAAGTTCATCCAAAAACTCATTAGATTTATCTGCTAACAGATAATCATATCTTATACCAGATCTTATGAAAACTTTCTTAATACCCGGTAAAGCCCTGATTTTCTTCAACAGAGATATATAATCACTATGGTCAGCGTCTATGTTCGGACATACATCAGGAAATAAGCATTGCCGATGCTTGCAGGCGCCGGTCTTTAATTGTTTTGCACATGCTGGATGTCTGAAATTGGCAGTTGGTCCACCAACATCGTGAATATAACCTTTGAAATCTGGCAGTTCTGATATTATCTTTGCTTCGCGCAAAATAGATTCATGACTGCGGGCTTGAATAATTCTTCCCTGATGAGAATGAATAGCGCAGAACGAACAGCTGCCAAAACAGCCACGCTGGCTTATAATACTAAATTTTACTTCTTCTATTGCAGGCACGCCACCTAATTTCTCATAACTTGGGTGGTATGTTCTACAATACGGAAGATCATAAATGGCATCCATCTCTTCTTCAGTTAAAGGATAAGTGGCCTGGTTCTGTACTACATACCTATTTGCAAACTGCTGAATAACGATCTTACCATAAAAAGGGTCTTGTTCGTTACTCTGCAACTTATATGCCTTTGCCAATAGTTTCTTGTCTTGCAGTATGCTTTCATATGACGGCAATAACACGTACTGCTCTGCAATACTATCCAAATCATCACTAATATATGATGTACCGCGCACATAATGAATAGAACTGATATCAGCGCCACCTGCAAGATAATCAGCGACTTCGACAATCTGTTTTTCTCCCATGCCATACACGAGAAGGTCAGCACCGCTTTCTAACAAAATAGATGGCAATAACTTGTTCTCCCAATAATCATAATGAGCAAATCTGCGCAGACTAGCTTCAATTCCACCTATAATAACAGGTAAATCAGGCCATGTTTTTTTTGCCAGCTTGGCATAAACAACAGTTGCGTGATCAGGGCGCTTCCCCATAATACCGCCAGGCGTATAATTATCTTTTTTACGTAATTTACGAGCAGCAGTATAATGGCATAACATTGAGTCAAGATTTCCTCCGGAAATAAGTACGCCAAGACGCGGTTTGCCAAACGAAGCCAGACTTTTTTCAGTTTTCCAATCAGGTTGGCTAAGCACAGCAACTTTATACCCTTGAGATTCAAGAACCCGACATATAACTGCCGGGCCAAAAGAAGGGTGATCAACATACGCGTCACCGCTAATAAATAAAAAATCTATTTGTTCCCAACCACGCTGCTTTATTTCCTCAGGTGTAGTCGGCAAAAATTCACTCATCAGTTATCCTCCAAAACTATATCTTAAATGTGCGCAAAGCAATACCATTTTCGTCAGGTGCATAATTAATTAACTGGCCATTACAATCAATTTTTGCAACCCTAATATTACCAAGTTTTATGCGCAACTCCTTATCAGCCTTCCAATTAGCAGTTTTGCCGGCAGACATCATTCCAACAAACAGTTCTTTACCATCAGCATAAACTTCTGTCCAACAATCACCACTAAATTCAACCTGCGCTTCAATGCTAGCAGCACCTTTTACGTTATAAATACCACTTTGATCCTTTACGACAGAAACACTCTGTATCTTATTAGCGGAATCTGATTTCGCTGAATCAACAGCAGTCTGCTTAGTCTTTACTAGCTCATTATCAGTATTACCACTAAAAAAACTACTAAGAAAACTTCCTGCTGCTAAAACAACAAAAAAACCTGCTAATAAGGCGATATTTTTTTTTGTAACAAACCGGTGCAATATTGCTTTAATATCAAAATCAGCCGAAATATTATCTTTAACTGTCTTACGATTAATTTTCTCCGGTTGCTTATGCTGAATTTCATTTGTATCTGTTTGAATAGCCTGCTCGTGCTTTTTACTTGATTCAACCTGTTCTTTATATTTTTCTACCATTGCAGGACCATTCAGACCAATGTAATTAGCATAATTTCGAATGAAGCCTTTTAAATAAACTTCACCGGGGACCTGATTAAATTGTTCGCTTTCGATTGCTTCTAAATATAATACTCGGATACTTGTCGCTTCAGCAACCTGTTCAATAGTAATCCCCTTGGCTTCACGAGTATTTTTTAAAATTTCTCCAACACTCGACATTTCAATACCTCCTGGGCAATTTACTGATTCTTAGTAAAAAATCTTGATTCTATATCTGATTGATTCATTATTAATTCACGCGGTTTACTGCCCATGGCCGGTCCAATAATTCCGTATTCTTCCATCGTATCAACCAAGCGTGCAGCTCTTGTATATCCTATGCGGAATTTTCTTTGCAACATTGAAGAAGATGCTTGACGGGTATCCATCACCAAACGAACTGCATCTTCAAACAATTCATCTTCAATCATACCATCATTATTGACAGCAATTTGTGATTTCTTCGTGTCACTTTCAAGCTCTTGCGTTGTGACCGCTTCAGAATAAGCAATTGGAAGAGATTGCGATTTAATATAGTTAACCAATTTGTCCAATTCTTCATCTGACACAAAAGCACCTTGAACCCTTTGCGGTCTATTAGCTCCAATAGGGTAAAAGAGCATATCGCCTTTGCCAAGAAGTTTTTCAGCGCCGCCCATATCCAAAATAGTCCTAGAGTCAGTTTGCGATGAGACCGCAAAAGCAATTCTAGATGGAATGTTAGCTTTGATAATGCCAGTTATTACATCTACAGAAGGTCTCTGCGTAGCTAAAATCAAATGAATCCCAGCAGCTCTTGCTTTTTGAGCTAAACGCAAAATAGCATCTTCTACATCAACAGCGGCAACCATCATTAAATCGGCTAACTCATCAATAATGATAATAATAAATGGTAATTTTTCATCTACAACTTCATTATAACGATTGATCTCACGCACCTGATTATCAGCAAACAAAGAATAACGTCTTTCCATCTCCACAACTGCCCAATGCAACGCTGACGCTGCTTGTTTAGCATTCGTTACCACTGGTGTCAGTAAGTGAGGAATTCCATTATAATTAGTCAGTTCCACAACTTTCGGATCAACAAGTATTAATCTTACTTCCTCTGGCGCCGCCCGAAACAATATGCTGGCAATAATCGTATTTATGCAAACGCTTTTACCAGAACCAGTAGAACCTGCAACCAAAAGATGCGGCATTTTTCCAAGATCAGCAGTAACAATATTACCTGCGATATCTTTACCTAAACCAACACATAGCTTATTTTTAGACTTTTTGATTACTTCACAATCAATTATTGAACGAAATGATACGCTTTCATTTTTTAAATTAGGTACTTCAATACCTATAGCAGTTTTGCCGGGAATTGGCTCAATGCGGATACCAGGAGCCGCCAGTTTTAATGCCAGATCATCTGATAAATTGACAATACGGCTAACTTTTACACCAGGAGCCGGTTCTAATTCAAACCTCGTTACAGAAGGTCCACAGGTGATATTAACTACCTTAGCACGAACATTAAAGTCATTAAGCGTACGTTCTAAAATCCTACTTTGCTCCTGTGTCTCTTCGCTTAATATTGTCTGTCTGGCACGCGGTATAGGATGCAAAAGCGTCATTGGCGGATATTTATAGCCATTTAAATTAGCTGCAATATCAGTTTTAAATAAGCCAACATCAGCCTCTTTTAAATCAACAGCCATTTTCTTCTCCTGAACAGGTAAATCCACAGACTCTGCAGCTTGTATCTTTCGTTCAAAGTCTGGGAATTTTTCCTGATCATAAAATGTACGTTTTTCCATGATTTGTTCCTTGACCTGATTTAAAGATTCCGCAGCATTCTTTACGCCATTCTCTGTAAGGTCAACAGATTCTTTAATAGAAAATTTACCCGAAAGTAAAAACGCACATACAATACCTGCGGAAAGAATAATAATAGCACCAGGAACGCCGGCCAGTCTGCGCAATACTAAAAGAAGAAAGCCACCAACAAGGCCAGCACCTTCTGGTAATCTTTCAGCAAGAACCTCTTCACCCAAAGGGGTATAAAAATGATGAAGTAAACCCAGAAAGCAGAGCAAGAACAATATAGATGAAAAAAAGAAGCGATTGATTGTTAATCCTTGATGTCGTACAGCATAATTTATTCCAAGATAAAATAAAAAAGTAGGAAAAATTATTGCTGCTTTACCTAAAAAATATTTTAGAAATTTTGCAGTAAAAGCCCCCAGGCTGCCCATATTCAGACCATAAAGCGTAAGAAACATAAATACTGCCAATGTAACCAGAACTACGCCAAGCAGCTCTTTTTGATTACTAACTACTTTTTTGTCTTTCTTTGCTCTACTATCCAAATCATGCACCCCACACCTATAAGATCATGCTAATAATTATATTTCCATAATCACCGGCAAAATCATTGGCCTTCTGCGTGTTTTTTCATATAAATATCTGCTTAGGGAATCACGAACGGCTGATTTTATAGCTGACCATTCAGAAACACCATTCTCCTGACACTTATTCAGAGCAATTTGCACTTTTTCTTTCGCATTTTCCATCAAATCATCTGCTTCACGCACATAGACAAATCCACGAGAAACAATATCAGGCCCTGCCACAACACTGCAATCCTGTTTATCAATGGTAACTACAACAATCAATATGCCATCCTGTGATAATTGTCTGCGGTCACGCAAAACAATATTACCAACATCACCAACACCAAGGCCATCAACAAGTACTTTCCCAGCTGTAACCTTGTTGTTAATTCCCACTGAATCCTTAGTAACTTCTACTACGGAACCATTTTCAGCTATTACAATGTTTTCTTTAGGCATACCCAAAGACTGTGCCAACTTTGAATGTTTTACCAACATCCTATATTCACCATGCACAGGCATAAAAAATTTAGGTCTTACAAGATTGTGCATTAGTTTAATTTCTTCTTGACTGGCATGACCGGAAACATGAACGCCCAAAGATTTTTCATAAATAACTTCTGCACCAAGCCTGAACAGATGATCGATTGTTCTCGACACTCCTTTTTCATTGCCTGGTATCGGCGTAGCAGAGATAATAACTGTATCGCCTGGCACTATACCAACTTTTTTATGATCGCTCATCGCCATTCTCGTAAGCGCTGACATTGGTTCGCCTTGACTGCCAGTAGTTATTATAACGACTTGCTCTGGTCTATAATTATTTGTTTCATCTATATCAATTAATGTTCCCTCAGGTATATTGAGATAACCCAGTTCCATGGCAATATTAACAACATTAACCATGCTGCGTCCAATAATCGCAACTTTACGTCCATACCTAACAGCCGATTCAACTACCTGCTGTATTCTATGCACATTGGAAGAAAATGTTGCTACAATAATCCTGCTTTTAGCATATCTGAATTCTTCATCAAAAGTTTTGCCAACTATTTTTTCACTTGGTGTATAACCAGGACGTTCCACATTTGTGCTATCGGCCAATAGCATCAATACGCCCTGATTCCCAAGTTCTGCCAATTTGCTGAACTGTGTCACCTGTCCATCAACTGGAGTCTGGTCAATTTTGAAGTCACCAGTATGCAAAACCACACCCAATGGAGTATGGATAGCCATAGCTACGGCATCTGGGATACTATGATTTACTCTGATAAATTCGACCTTAAAAGAACCGGCACGAATGAATTCACCAGGTTGAACTGTTTTTAACTGTGAGGACGAAACTCCATTTTGTTTCAACCGTCCTTGCAGAATACCTAATGTTAACGCAGTTCCATAAACCGGCAAGTCTAATTTTTTCAGCACATAAGGTAACGCCCCTATGTGATCTTCATGTCCATGTGTTAAAAAGATCGCTCTGATTTTATCCTTGTTTTCCGTTAAATAGGAAATATCAGGAATCACCAGATCAATTCCAAGCATGTCATCTTCAGGGAAAGCAAGGCCTGCATCGACAATAATAATATCATCTCCGTATTTAAATACGGTCATATTTTTGCCAATTTCACCTAAACCACCCAAAGGTATAATATTAAGTTTTTGTTGTGTTTTGTTCAAAAAACACACCTCCTGTTTTAAGTCTTCCGCTCAATTGTTTGCCAACTAGCTGGGGTTATAGCCGAACATTCACCTTAAACTTCATTATACAGCGGCAACTGATATATTGCAAGATGATGGTATTTTATGCGTTTAAGGATAGCCAAATAACTTAAAAAAAACCTCTCTGTCCAGAACATTTTGTCCGAACAAAGAGGTTTCTTCAGAAAAACATTTAATAATTATTCTTGTTTAGCAGCATCAGTCTTATTTTGCATTTTTTGCCAGCCAAATAAAGCGACCAACATTACGGCCCCGATGATGTCAGTCAAAGTACCTGGGTCTACCAGCATCAAGCCAGCAACAAAGAATAAAATCCTTTGAAGCTTGTTAGTCCGTCTTATACCATAGCCGATCATAGCAACACTGATACCAACCATGCCAACGATAGCAGTAAAAGTTGACCAAAGCATACCGGTAAACGTAGTATTAATAAGCAATAATTGCGGATTATAAACAAATACATATGGTATTAAGAAAGCAGCAATTGAAAGTTTGGCTGCTATAATACCAGTCTTCATTGGATTGCCGCCGGAAATACCCGCACCGGCATAAGCTGCTAAGGCAACTGGTGGTGTAACGTCGGCAATAATACCAAAATAGAAAGCAAACATGTGCGCAGCTAATACAGGAACGCCTAATTGAATCAAGGCCGGTGCCGCAATAGTTGACGTAATTACATAGTTCGCAGTTGTTGGTACGCCCATACCTAATATCAAAGACGTTAACATGGTAAAGAACATCGCGGGCAGAAGTTGTCCACCAGCTAAATCAAGAAGAGCAGTACCCATCTTCAAACCAACACCGGTTTTCGTTACAACACCGATAATGATACCGGCTGTTGCACATGCGATTAAAACACCCAGTACGCCTTTAGAACCGTTAATCAAACCATTGACAACGTCCTGGAAACTAATTCTGGTCGACTTACGCAAACATGAGGAAAGAATCGCAAGAACCGTAGCACTAAGAGCGGCACGCATCGGTGTAAAACCACTTACTAACAAATAAATAATAACAATCAAAGGAATTGAAAGGTGACCTTTTTCCATCAACAAGGTTTTCCATTTAGGCAGTTCATTAAAAGGAATTCCTCGTAAACCGCATCTTTTTGCCTCAAAGTGAACACCAAGCCATACGCCCATATAATAAAGCAGAGCAGGAATTGCTGCCGCCTTGGCTACATCGACATAAGGAACGCCGACAAACTCAGCCATCAGGAATGCAGCAGCACCCATAACAGGCGGCATAATTTGACCGCCTGTAGAAGCGGAAGCTTCAACTGCGCCAGCAAATTCTTTGCTATAGCCAAGTTTTTTCATCATTGGAATGGTGAAGGAACCGGAACCAACGACATTAGCAACAGAACTTCCTGATACCGTGCCTTCCAAAGCACTTGAAATAACAGCTACCTTTGCAGGACCACCGGAGGCCCAGCCAGCAACGGCGTTAGCAATATCAACGAAGAATTTGCCAAGACCTGTTACTTCCAGATAAGCGCCAAACAAAATAAACAAGTAGATAAAGGTTGAGGAAACACCCATTGGAATACCGAAAATCCCCTCAGTTGTAAAGTACAGATGACCAACTAATTCTTCAAGACCTACACCACGATGAGCGAGAAGACCTGGTATATATGGTCCAATCATCGCATAAATCAAGAACATGATCGCTACCGTGACCATTGGCCAGCCAACAACACGCCTGGAGGCTTCCAAAACAAGAATTGTACCTATAAGACCAACTATGAAATCGGTTTGCGTATTTAGTCCAGCACGCAAAACAAGCTCCTTGTAAAATACGACAATATACAATGCGCAAACTACGCCAGCAATACCTAATAGAACATCAAACCAATTCATACTGGTTCTTGACCAACTGCGGCAGGTTGGGTAAAGTAAAAATATTAGAATAAATCCGAAAGCTAAATGTATGGACCTTTGTAAATGGGCATCTAAAATACCAAAAGTCGCTGTGTAAATCTGGAATGCGGCAAAGGCGATACAGATAGCTTTGACTATAAAGTCCCATATTCCCGTTAATTCTCTCTTGTCAGACTCCTGATCATATTTACGAAGTATCTCATCAGCAGTCATTTCTTTCATTTCTCCAGAGCTCATTTTTGCCCTCCAATTCTAATCTTGGAACCAAGTTTCATATCGCATGACAACTTTAATTTCAACAAGGGTTCCTGGTTCATAAAGGTTGTAAATAGGCAGAACGTTCCCACCAAAATAGATTTTAGGGCAAGCCTCCAACCCGGTACGTAGTTTTAACGTCTTATATTCTCTATGCATTTCTAATATGAAATGCCCATCACCCGTGGTTTTAAGCTTTCCTTCCGAGGCCATGAAAGGCAGGCCAACCCCCATTGACTGATATATCGTTTTTTCCAGCAACAAATCATTTTTACCCCTTACAAGGAAATATTCCTGCACGGGCGTTTTCTGAACTGAATGTACAAATTCTATATACCATGTATCACCATTTTTTACTTCAAAAAAATACTGTTTTTGTCCATTATCAGGAATAATTGCCAAAATTAACTGGTTTGCATACCAAAACAAGAAGCCAAAAACAAAGGCAAAAAACAGTATGATTGTTTTAAATCTCAAAAATGTCCGGGAACCGGAAGAAACCGAATCCCGGACATTTTGATTAAACTTAGTGTTCAAAGCTTATTTTTCCTTAAAGTACTTTTCAGCACCGGCAGCCACAGGTATCGACATGCCAACCTGTCCATTAGCCTTGGAAACATTAGCAGCTACAGCATGAGCAGCTTTCAAACGATCGGTGTTTGTAAAGATAGCTTTGCTAATGTCATAAGTCAGTTGAGCATCCATTTTGTCAGTCACAACCAGCATTGCCATTACAGCAACGGCAGGTACATCAGCAGCTTGATTTCTGTAACTTTTTGCCGGGATAGTAACTTTTGCATAGAATGGATATTTTGCAATCAAAGCATCAGCTTTATCAGCAGTAACTGGCAAAAGAACAAGATCCTGTTGTGTTGCAATATCCTGAACTGCTGCAGTAGGATGTCCTGCGGTAACAAATGCGACATCAATGTTGCCATCTTTCAACGCATCGGAAGCTTCACCAAAAGAAAGATATTGAACTTTGATATCGTCATAAGTAATACCATAAGCTGCTAATATCTGACGAGCATTGGCTTCAGTACCGCTGCCGGCAGCACCTACCGCAACACGTTTACCTTTTAATTGATCAATAGAGGTTACACCACTTTTAGCTACTGTAACAATTTGCACTGTTTCCGGATACAAAGTTGCAAGACCTTTTAAGCCAGCAACCTTTTTATCTTTAAACATTTCAACACCATTTACAGCATAATAAGCTATATCATTTTGCACAAAAGCTAGGTCAACTTTGCCCTGTTGTAACAAGTTAATGTTTGCAACAGAAGCACCGGTGCTTTGTGCGCTGGCATTTGCACCAGGAATATTTTTATTAAGTATGTCTGCAACTGCTCCACCTAACGGGAAATAGGTACCAGCAGTACCGCCTGTAGCGATGTTAATAAATTTTTGAGCAGCAGGTTTCTTTTCATCTTTACCGGATCCCCCACAACCGGCAATCAAGGTTCCAAACATAGTTAAAGCTAACATGAATGCAAGAACTTTTTTCATTAACTACCCCTCCTAATGTTAAGTCTTTGGTAACTCAAACGCTCAAATATATACTGGCATCACCACCCCAACATAATATTTATAGCATACACATCTTTTGTAGCGATTCGACAGACTTTGTCCTATTTCCTGCTTAACTTCTATTATGTATAATGTATTTTTTACACTTAGTATGAAATGCCAATATGCACATTGATTTTGCATGCATTAGACTTTTGTGATATCATATTTTGTGTTGAACTTATAACAATTAAAAGGATGTGTGCTTTAATATGAAACAAGCAGCTTACACTGTCAAGTTATCAAAAACGTTATACCAAAACACCTACCGCTGTACTTTGAGTAATGAAAATGAAGAAGTTATTGGAAATTTACGTGTAGTACCAGGACTTCCACTTGATCGCAGTGAGGTTCCGGAAAATGCACCGACAGTTCCACCATATCTTTTAGTAATTGTTGACGATGCCGATATAAATAAAGACAATCTTATTGATTTTGAAGAACGCACCTCATATGCGCTGTTAAAACGTTTTTCCACCGAGTATTTTGTACCACAACATTGTCAATTTTATTATCCTTCACCAGCGTTTGTCTTTGAACAACCTGACAGCACTACTACACCCGTAATGTAAAAAAACAATAAAAATTAAGCCGGTTATTTGTTTAAATAACCGGCTTTTTTATATCAAAAAACAATTTTTATTCAAGTTTGAATATATAAATATCATTTTCATTAAAAATTAGTTGTAAACGATTTTTTTCTGCTCCTGCTAATCTGCGATATTCAAGTCCACGCACAACAATATATTTAGCTCCACCAGTTTTTAATAAATCAGCAAAATCAGATGTCTCTGGCTTCATTTCAGTGCCAGGTACATTAGCATAATACATGAAACCCGGTCTTAAGAATTTATCAACATGCACTGCAATACCTTTATCACAGTTTTCCAGGTAATAATCTGACGCAGTTTTCACGCTGAACCTTCCGCTAACCGATGGCAACATAAAAGTAAAAACAACAAACATTGTAAGAATTCCTGCTACTACGTGAAGCCAAGATGCTAAAAGAGCATCCTTAAAATGTAAAAAAGCTATTACAATCCCTATCGCCAAAAGTAAGGTTATTCCCGCAAGAACAATAGCACCGAAACTCATTTCAGGCAATTGCTGTCCTCCAAAAAACCAAACAGCAGCGAGCACAATAAACATTATAAGGCTTGGAATAGCAAGTGAAAACTCTCTTCCAGGAAATCTTTCTCTGCTTACTCGAACAATATTCCAACCTATTATGACCGCTAAAGGCGGAAACAATGGAAATATATATGATACTAATTTTGTTTTTGATATTGAAAAAAACAGAAAAACAAAAATCCACCAGATATGCATAAACATCAAATTTTTAAAACTTGTCCCAGAACTTTCTGTGATGCTTTTTTTCAATGCATCGAACAACATACCGGTCCACGGAAAAAGTCCCACCAGCAGAACCGGTATATAATAATACCAAAGTACACGCTCTGGATGTTCAGCAGTCGTGAATCTTGTCATGTTATGAAATCCAAAAAAGGTATCAAAGAAAATTTGTCCGTGAATTTGATACATAAAATAATACCAAGGCCCCGCAACCAGAAAATAAATAACAACACCTAGAGGTATATGCATTTTTTTCAAAATACGCCATTCACCACTAGCGAGAAAATACAAAAAGATGATTGCCCCTGGAAAAACTATGCCAATCGGTCCTTTAGTAACGGTAGCCAAACCCATCATAATATACATTAATAAAAATTTATTATTAAGAAAAGCTAAAATTGCACCAGTCATAAAAAAGAGGAGTGTCATATCCGTAACAGCGGCTTTCCCCAAGTAGAAAAATTCCAAAGAAGTTCCTAACACCAGTGACGACCAAAATCCTGTTTCCTCATCAAAAAGCCGTTTTACCGCATAATAAAACATCAGAATAGTAGCTACGCCCATACAGGCAGATGGGAAACGTGCGGAAAAATCACTGACACCAAATGCATTGAAAGTTCCAGCTACTAACCAATAATACATTGGCGGTTTGTCATACCAGAAATCATTGAAGATTCTTGGTGACGTATAATCATTAAACTGAATCATTTCTCTAGCAGTTTCAGCATACACTGGCTCATCTGGATCAAGCAAAGGAATGCCGCCGAGACCATAGAATAGATTAAAACCCAGTAAAACCAAAAGCAACAGTATGCGTAGTCTTTTATCCAAGCTCTTTATCTCCTCTCGCCAAATTTGTAAAATAAGCATAGGTCTTCTGCAGACCTTGCTGCAAAGTCGTTTGCGGTACAATTCTTAACTTTTGCTTTAAATTTGTATTATCCAGACACGAGCGATAAATATCACCAGCTCTCGTTTCCTTATAATCAACTTTTATTTCTTTTTTAGCTACCTGTGCAAAATTCTTTACAAGCTCATTGATACTCACTTCAATAGCATTCGACACATTTATTATATGATAACCTTGGACAGAAAAGGCAGCACTTATGGCCTCAGCTATATCGCCAGCATATACAAAATCCCGTGTTTGTTCGCCATTGCCATACAAAGAAATAGGTAAGTCTTCTGCTATCAGTTTAGCAAAAATGCTTATTACACCGCCTTCTCCGCCATTACCTTGGCGCTCACCATAAACATTGGCAAAACGCAAGACAATTGCATCAATTCCATACAATTCACTATATACACGCAAGTAATGCTCTGCAGTCATCTTAGTTATACCATAGAAAGACATAGGCATAGAAGTCTCTTCTTCCTTCAAAGGAACATTCATATTATTGCCGTAAACAGCAGCACTGGAAGAGAAAATTATCCGTTGCACAGCGTGTTCTTTACAACAATTTAAAACGTTGATCAAACCTAAAATATTTATATCAGCATCCTCATCAGGGTGTTCCAACGAATAAGGCACCATCGTTTGAGCAGCGAGATTAACAACCACGTCAAAATGATATTCGTTAAAAACTTTCTCAAGCCCATTATCCCTGATGTCCATTTCATAAAACTTGATTTTCTGCGAAATATTTTCTCTGCTTCCAGATGAAAGGTTATCAACAACCACTAATTCATGATCACTATTATTATTTAATAAGCTGACAAGATGAGAACCTATGAACCCCGCTCCGCCTATAATCAGAATACGCATCTTAACACTTCTTTCCAAAGTTTATATTTGATAAAAAATTTGCTCCAAAGGCTTTTAAACATATTGCACCACCCAATAAAAAAGGCAGATATTCGCAGGCAAAGCGCCATAATACAGCCATAATACCAACTGTGCCGCTTGGCAGTAAAGGAGAAAACAGCAAAACAAAACCGGCTTCGGCAATTCCAGACCCACCTGGAGTCGGTGAAAAATATAAAATAAGATTTAGTAAAATCATGCGTCCCATTACTAACTGATACGGAATATTCAAGCCAAAGCCGCTGATAAATACAGGTACGACGGAATAGATTGCAAGCAAGCTAAGTCCCGATTCTATAAACGCCTTAAACACACGCAGAGGATTTTTCCCAAGAAGTATAGACGCTTTTCTAAAATCTTTATACCATAAAAAAGCTTTCCTGCGGATAGGCTTGGAGAACTTAGCCGTTAAAGCATAAAGCCAATGTTCTGGATAGCGGGTATTCATAAAGGCAACCATAGCAACTGGAATAGCAATTAATATTAGTGAAATTGTCAAAATTACGCTTGCTGGCAACCAGGAGACCAATGCATGATCATGATACAGCACAATTGGAATGAGCAATATGAGAAATAAAATTGACATCGCAGTACGTACTATTACTACAGCAGTCGCTTTGGCAACGGGAATACCAGCTTTTTTCATGAATAAAACCTGAGCAACAGCGCCACCACTCGCTCCAGGCGTAATCAGTGCTAAAAAATAATTACTTAGAACTACATTGACAACATCACTAACTGATAATTTCTCTCCAGAAGCTTTTGTTAAGTTCATCAGTCTTGTACCATCAAAAAAAAGACCAACAAACAAAACACCCAAAACAGCGGCTACTGACCAAGGTTCAAAGATCGTCAGATATTCCAGAGCTTGGATGTCAAAAGTAAAATAAATAACTGCGCACGAGGTCAATATAACCACGATAAAGAAAACCATAAAGTGTTCCATTAACTTATTCCGCATAGTTCAACCCACCAAAACTTATTAGTGAAATCCCTTTTGATTTAATTTTCTCTATATTTCTTGGCGCAACAAAAGCTGATAACTCATCTTCCCAATGATATCCCCAGGAATACAAATGCCTTAATTCTTCACTATGCAATCCTGGATGCGTCATGATTTCACTATAACCATCAGGCAAATTATCAATTATTGTTTCGACAAGAGTTTCGTTCAAGCTTCCGCCGGCTAACATCCCAAAAAAATGGTCCGGAAATAGAATACCGGCCTTTTTTAACTTTCTTCGTGCCAGCTCAGAACATATAGTAAGTCCCAAGCGACCGATAATTCTTCCAAAACCAGCAGAATAACCACCCGTCCAAGTTATACTTTCAGCAGGAACTCTTACTTTATTTATGTCATATTTTTTACAAAGTTCAATTACTATGTCAATAATGCCAGGTAGAACATGTAAATGCTGATGGCTGTCAATATGCGTAATCTTCAGTCCTGTCGACAACCCACACTCTATTTGTGCTGATAGTTCAGCCCTTATTTCATTTTTACAAACTTTGCCAAGAGAAAATTGCTTTATAAACTGCGTATAGTCCAAGGAGAAAACTCCCTTTTCGTTAAGTAAAGAAGGTATGCTTTCTGGCGATAGCAATGGTTTGACACCGCCGACCAATGTTAAATGTATACCTATACCAAGAGATGGATTGGCTTTAGCCAATGCTACAGCATCTTCAAAAGCAGGTGCACTGCACATTAAAGAAGTGCTGGTAATACACCCTTCCTTAAAACCTTTGATAATGCCAGTATTAATATATTCATTTAAACCGAAATCATCGGCATTAATAATTAAATATTTCATAGTGGTAACCCCGTAAGAAAGCGCATTTTATCAACGTTCTTAGTAATTTTAACATAAAAGCAAGCGTTTTTCTGCTTAATTTATTTTTTTATAGTTGGAAAAATGTTTTTTAACAAGTTTTTCCAATATTTTTATGCCAAATTTATTTTTTATTTCTTGAGCCTGTGCTGTAGCTGTTTCACCGCCGCCTTTTGGTAAAGCTCTACCAGCTAAAATTGATAGTTCAGCCATTAACGTTAAAAAACGTTCCCTTGCCAGAACTGAAGCAGCAGCAACAGCAATATCGGCTTCTGCACGTTTTTGCTCGACCACAATTAAATCAGGAAACTCACTTTCCAATGCTTCTCGGATTCCACTGTGGATTGAAAACTGGTCAACCAAAGCATACTTGCAATCTGTGCGCTGCAACACAGCCTTTCTGATAGCAGAAATATGTCCATTTGCCAGCAAATGATTAAGATTTTTCTTTTCCAGGCGGAGTTGTTCATACCTGTAGTTATACATATCTGGCTTCAAAGCAAGCACAACATTGATAGGAGCTAAATTTTTGATAATTGGTGCGAGCCGTTGCACTTCCTTGTCTGTTAATATCTTGCAGTCCTTTACTCCAGCCTTGATTAATTCCTCTGCTATAGTGGTATCTACTAAAACGGCAGCAACAACCAATGGTCCAAAAAAGTCACCCTTGCCAGACTCGTCTGAGCCTACCCAAACACCGTTAAACCCAGCGCAATTTTCTAGAAGACTAATTGATTCTTTTATTTCGCTATTTAAGATATTGGTATCAGGAGATTTTTTACTACTTGAAGAGGATATTGCAGCCATTGCAGAATCCATCAGCAAACCCTCCTGACCGCCCCAAACAGTGCTGATGCCTTTCTTTCCTTTGTAAACAGATAAAACAACCTTCTCATTGCCTGCGACTACTTGAAACTGCCTGCCATAAGGCAGCTCCTTGTCTTTTACCACTACATTAGGCAACGTATAAAGTCGTTGACGAATATTTTCCAAATAACTTGAAAAATCAATCATTGAGCTCTTCCTCTGCTTTTTTTATTGCTTCCTGCATAACGATTTTTAAAGCTTTGCCTGTTTTATCGGCTATTTTTCTGCAATCCTCATATTCTGGTGCAATATTGACCAATGTTTCTTTATAAGTAGCTATCTTAACAGCGACAGATCCATCAGGAAACTCTGTATCAATAAATCTGCGAAAAGCAATTGTACGGTTAACCGGGTAATGACGTAGCCCTAACGAACTTGTTTCCTTAAGTACTGTTAATGTAATCTGTTCCAAATCTCTTGCAGATGCGAGAATTGATAATTTATGAGCAGGGCGGCCTTTTTTCATGATAATCGGTGTAACCCAAACATCCAAAGCACCCTCTGACAAAAGTTTTTCAAATACATATGGAAATAATTCGCCTGACATATCATCGATATTGCACTCTGCTACAAGCAAAGATTCATTATTATCTATATTAACTTCTCCAAGATTAACTCTAACAACGTTAGGTATCGGCAAATCCCAGGTGCCAGCACCATAACCTATCATGCTGCCCGAAAAACTATCAGGCATATCTGCTACAGGCTCAGCCAGCACTGCCATCAAAGCGGCACCTGTTGGTGTAACGAGTTCCCTTTCTATATTACCATGATAATAAGGAAGCTGATTTAATATCTCAGCAGTTGCCGGTGCTGGTATAGGCATTAACCCGTGTGCGCATTGAATAAAACCGCATCCAGTCTGTATTTTGGAAATAAATACTTTTTCAATTTTCAAATACTCCAAAGCTAGTATTGAACCCACGATATCTATTATGGTGTCAATAGCACCAACCTCATGAAAATGTACTTCGTCAATTGGCTTGCCATGGACATGAGCTTCAGCGACAGCCAAAACATTAAAAACATTTAGAGCCTTCTCCCTTACAGATTGGCTCAGCGTGGATTCATTGATTATTTTGGTGATATCCGCTAAATTGCGATGTTCATGATGGTGATTACTTTCTACAGGTAGTTCATGATTATGTAAGTGTTCATGTCTGTGGCTGTGACAATCCGCCTCATCTTGCACATGGTCATGCTGGTGTTTATCATGATGCTCATGTTCCTCTGGTAAGAGTACATTAAAATAGCTGGCTTCAATGCCACACTTGTTAACCGAATTATAGATAATTTTATAATTGCCCAAATGCATTTTGGCAATTTCATCAGTAATATATTCAATAGGTGCACCTAGATTCAACAAAGCACCAAGAAACATGTTGCCACTTATTCCACTAAAAGCTTCAACATAGATAGCTTTCATCTAATCACCTCATATGATTGATTATGCTGGCCATCCTGCCAGCGCCAAAGCCATTATTAATATTAACAACAGCTACACCGGCAGCACAACTATTCAGCATACCTAAAAGTGCTGAAAGTCCCTCAAAATTTGCGCCATAGCCTGCACTGGTAGGCACAGCAATAACAGGTTTAGCCACAAGGCCACCAACAACGCTGGCCAATGCGCCTTCCATGCCTGCGATAACAATTAAGGCATTTGCTTCTCTTATCGTTTCCAAACGTTCAAATAAGCGATGAATTCCGGCAACTCCCACATCATAGATGCGTTCAACATGATTGCCCATAATTTCAGCGGTAATAGCAGCTTCTTCAGCTACTGGTAAATCGCTAGTGCCAGCAGTAATTACAGCTATTCTTCTCTCTGCATCACGTGGCAGCGGATTACGTTCAACGGTAATTAATTTTGCCGATTCATGATAAAAGGCATCCGGCACTTTGGTTTTTACCGCTTCAAAAATATCTGTACTGGCTCTTGTGCCAAGAATGTTGTCATGGCTTTGGCTTAGTTTTTCCATAATCAAGGCGTTTTGTTCAGAAGTTTT
>CAYLRW010000002.1:0-59209 GCA_964386405.1 uncultured Acidaminococcales bacterium
AAAGCAGCAATCGCAGAAGCGCAATCTTCGGCGCCGTAAACATAGGATCCAGCGACAATAACATCAGCGCCTGCATCCCGGACTTGCTTGGATATGATGTCATTAACACCACCGTCAACCTGAATAAGCGTATCAAAGCCGCCAGCATTTATCATCTGTCTAAGCCTTTGAATTTTTACCAGACAGGTAGGAATGAATTTTTGGCCGCCAAAGCCGGGGTTTACGGACATGATAAGAACCATGTCAACATACGGTAAAATTTCTTCAATAGTACTCAATGAAGTTGCTGGGTTTAATGCCACACCAGCTTTGATACCTTTTTCTTTAATGGCTTGAATCAAGCGATGCAGATGATTCGTAGTTTCAACATGTACTACAATCATGTCAGCACCAGCTTTGGCAAAATCGTCAATATAATTTTCCGGATTATTTACCATTAAATGACAATCAAAAAATAATTTTGTAACAGGTCTTATCTTTTGAACCACAGGTGCTCCAAAAGTAAGATTGGGAACAAAACTACCATCCATCACGTCAATATGTACCCAATCTGCGCCTGCGGCTTCTATTTTTTTTATTTCATCGGCTAGATAGGCAAAATCTGCTGACAATATTGAAGGTGCAATAAGAGTCATTTTTTCCCTTCTCTCTCTTTATTTGTTAAAATTTCCTGCATTATTGAAGTATACGAATTATATCTGCTTGACGCAATCTCGCCAGCTTCCACCGCTTCCTTAACGGCACATTTAGGTTCATGGGTATGTGAGCAGGTTGTAAAGCGGCAATTATGAGCGTACTTTGTGAATTCACGGAAAGCTTTCGGCAGGCTATCCGCCTCAATCTCCTCCATGTTCAAATTGCCAAAACCTGGCGTATCGGCCAAATAACCACCGGCAAAAGGAATAAAATGTGCAAAACGGGTCGTATGGCGGCCCCTGCCAATTTTTTCACTTACCTGCCCGGTAACAAGATTCAAGCTAGGATCTATGGCATTTAAAGTTGAAGATTTGCCAACACCGGAAGGGCCGGCAAAAACAGTTAGTTTTTCACTAACTTCCGATCGCAGTGTTTCAATGCCTATTCCTGCTTTAGCCGATACAGGAAATACTTTATAGCCGATTTTACCATACAACTCACTGCACATTTCCACTAAACCAGCAGGGGCAATATCTACTTTTGTCAGACATATTATACCCGGTATCCGTGCTATTTCAGCCAGTGCCAGCAGCTTATCAGTAATAAGAAAACTGAAATCAGGGTTAGAACAGGAGATAGTTATGACAACCAGGTCAATATTGGCCACGGTTGGGCGCAGCAGAAAATTCTTGCGTGGTAATATGTCAGTAATCATACCTTCCGTACCGCTTACTTCAAACTTTACATAGTCACCCGTACAAAGAGAAAAACGGCTCTGTTTCATTTTGCCTTTGACTTTGCAAGTAATAATTTCATGCGTAGCCGTCTCGACATAATAATACCCCATATAATTTTTTACTATCCTACCCTGATCAATAATCACAGGCTTCTTTCCTCCACTAACTTATCATTACTATAAAATTGAACCTTTATATTACCAGTCCCCTCAATTTGCTGTCTTAACCGCACACCAGGTTTATGCGTATTGTTATAAACTACGCGGCTGCCGCTGTCATCAACCACAACGATTTTTATTTCCTGATGGTCACTGCCTGCAGGAACTATAAATTCAACATACTGTGATTGCTGCTGTTTAGTGCTGTCGGCGTTCTTGGACACAGTAATATCTACAACTGTACCTACATTAACCACTTCTTTAGAAGCAGGATTCATTTCTATAACGGTATTATCAGGTTCCTTACTTACTACGGTATTAACTTTACCAAGAATAAGTCCTAGTTCGTTCAGTTTATTTTTAGCCGAAGCACTGTTCAAACCAACTAAATCCGGAAGTACCACCTGATCACTCTTAATGTTAATGACAACGTCCAGTTTAGTTCCTATAGGCAACTTAGCCGGTGGTGCAACACTTTGTTCCAATATCGTCTCTTCCGGTGCCCCACTGACATATTTATAAGATACGCGACCAAGTTCAAAACGTGATGACTTCAAGATAGCTTTCGCTTCTGTAAGTCTTTTACCTTTCAAATTAGGAACATCACCCAGTTCAACACCCTTGCTTACCACGAGCGTAATCTTACGTCCCTCTTTAACCATGCGTTTAGCTCCGGGATTTTGTGAAATAACTGTGCCAGGAGGTACCTTAATATTATATTCTTCATCAATTGTATATCCGAGCTTAGACTGCGCTAAAATATTCTGCGCTTCTACAACTGTTTTGCCAGTTACATCCGGGACTTCAACTTCCGGTCCACCGATAACGCCAAAAGAGAATAAAGCTATAATCAAGAATGATGCTGCGACTATGGTACCAATGAGCCAACGCTTTATACGTTTTTTCTTTTTCAATTTAGCGTCAGTGTCATCTTCATCACGTGGTGGTAATTGATCAGCATAAGCCGCCCTGTCAATTCGTATTGTTTCATCAAGAGAGGTTTCATCACTAGGGCTGCTATCTGCAATCAATACCCTGTCTTTTGCGTTATACTCGATATTACCATTCAAAACATCAGCTGCATATTCAAGGTCCTGCAAAAATTCCTCAGCAGAAGCATACCGTTCTTGCTGATCTTTTGCCAATGCTTTTGCAACCACCTTTTCCAAAACAGGCGGTACTTCCGAATTTACTTCTCTGACCAATGGCATTCTTTCACGAACATGCATTAAAGCAACAGCGACAGGGGTTTCGGCTGTATACGGAAGACAGCCGGTTAACATTTCAAAAAGCAAAATGCCTAATGAATATAAATCTGACTGAGCTGAAACCTTCTCTCCTCTTACTTGTTCCGGAGAAAGATAATGCACGGAACCAACCACAGACGTTGTATAAGTCATCGTTGCAGTAGTTATTGCTCTGGCAATACCAAAATCAGCAACCTTAGGATTATTATTCTCATCAAGCAAAATATTATGAGGCTTTATATCACAATGAATAATTCCCCTGCTATGTGCGTGCTTTAAAGCAGAAGCAATACCATGTGCAATTATTACCGCTGTCATGGGATCTAACGCGCCAACTTCCGATATTAGTTCCTTCAGAGTTTTGCCTTTAACATATTCCATTATTATGTAATAAGCATCCTCATCCCTGCCTACATCATAAACATTGACAATATTGGGATGAATGAGTCTTGCCGCTGACTGAGCCTCTTGTCTAAAACGTGAAACGAATCCTTCGTCATCGGTGTATTGCGCCCGCAGAATTTTAACTGCCACTTCTCTGTTTAGAAATGTGTCAAAGGCTCTGTATACCTCGGCCATGCCGCCAGTACCAATCGACTCCAATATTTGATAACGATTTCCTATAATTTTTTGTTCCATAAAATTTAATCCTCCAAGTCAAGGATAATGAAAGATATGTTATCCTTACCACCTGCTGCCAGTGCCTTATCCATTAAAGAATCAGCCACAAAAGTCAGGTTTGAATCCTGCAAAATGTTCTCAATTTCATTTTCGCTAACCATATTTGTCAAACCATCTGAACTTAAAAGCAGTTTTTTCGCACCGCTTGTAAGAAATTCGAAAGAATCAACCTCAACATAGGGTTCAGCTCCAACTGCCCGCATAATAATATTCTTATGTTGATGAGTTGCAGCTTCCTCTGGGCTTATTTCTTTATTTCTTACTAATTCTGCCACATAGGAATGATCTCTGGTTATTTTCTTAAGTCCATTACTCTGTAACAGATAAACTCTGCTGTCGCCAACATGGGCAACACAGGCTCTTTCATCACTAAGAAGAAAAACAGCTGTAAGTGTCGTCCCCATACCCCTGAGCTTTGGATTTTCTTGTGCAAGTTGCCAGATATGATTGCTGGCCTCCTGAACCTTCTTTGTCAAAAACGGTAAAATATCTTTTTCCTCAACATTTGAAAAGTCGGTACCTCCCAAATAGGCAACAGCTTCTGAGCTTGCAGTTTCACCACCCTGATGGCCACCCATACCGTCAGCTATTACAAACAAATTAGGTAGCTTTACCAAAACGCTGTCCTCATTGTTGTCACGTACAAGTCCCTTATTTGTTCTGCTAACAACAAACAAGTCAATCACCTCACACATTAAGAGTTTTTACCAATATACTTAGAACGTAGCTGACCGCAAGCGGCATCAATATCCTTACCCATCTCTCTTCTCACAGTAGCATTGATTTTATTCTTCTTCAGAACCTGCAGAAACCTCTCTACCGTATTGGGAGAAGGCCTTTTAAACCCTTTTTCTTCAACAGGATTAGCAGGAATCAGATTAACAGAAGCATTTTTGAAGCGGAGCGCATTACTCAGTAATTCAGCATCAAGTACACTATCATTCTTATTCGCTATCAGAATATATTCATAGGTCACTTGTCTGCCAGTTGCTTTCGCATAACCATCAGCTGCCTTAATAACTTCTAAGAATTGATAATTTTTGTTGATTGGCATAAGTTCATTTCTGATATCATCTTTCACAGAATGCAGCGAAATTGCCAAATTAATCGGCAGTTTTTTATCAATAAGTTTTTCAATTCCGGGAATGATACCGCAGGTAGAAATAGTCATATTTCGGTAACTCATATTCGAAGTTGTTTCCATATGCAGAAATTCCAAAGCTCCCAAAACTGCATCAAAATTCAACATGGGCTCTCCGGCACCCATCACCACTACCCGGCTGACAAAGCCATTGGCAGGAGCCAAAAGTTGATTAAAATAATATACCTGAAGTAAAATTTCAGCCTGCGTAAGATTTCTCACAAAGCCTGTCAAACCACTGGCACAAAAGGCACAGCCCATATTACAGCCAACCTGACTTGATACGCAAACACTATAACCATAATCATGCGACATACATACAGTTTCAATTGAATTCCCATCAGGCAATTCAATCAATACTTTGCGTGTCAATTTATCTGCGGACACTTGTTCTTTTAAAATATTGATTTGTGAAGGCAATATTTTAAAATTATCATTTAAAAGCTGTATGTCATCTTTAGAAATATTCTTCATTTTGCTGAATTCAAAGACGGATTTCTTATAAATCCACTCAAATACTTGCTTGGCCCTAAATTTTTTAAAACCATGTGTTGCAAGCAAATCTTGTAAAACTTCAAGGCTTAAACCAAAAATATCTTTCTTTTCCATGTTTTTTCCTATCTTTCACGCCTTTCGCTTCAAGGCACAAATGTAAAACCCGTCTATCCAATCATTTTGCGGTAAAAGTTGCAGGTCTTTGATTGGCTCGCCAGTTTTTGGATGTGCAAAACCAGCCAATTCATATTGTTGGTTTAATTTCAGAAAGGCCTGAACCACACCAAAATTTTCAGCAGATTCCAGTGTACATGTGCTGTATACTAATCTGCCACCCGGTTTTAAGTATCTCGCCGCGTTATTCAAAATCGACAGCTGCAGTTTAGGGAACTCTTTCAATCCAGCCTCAGTCTTTGTCCATCTAGCTTCGGCACGTCTCCTTAAAACTCCTAAGCCGGAGCAGGGAGCGTCAACAAGAACACAATCAGCAGATTCGTTCCAAGTCTCGACATTTTCAGCAGCATCTTTAATATCTGTCTTTATTATTTCAATACCTAAGCGCTCTGCGTTTTCCTTGATCAACCCGATTTTATGAGCGTGAATATCGGTTGCTATTATTTCGCCCCTATTTTCCATTAACTGTGCCAAATGAGTGGTTTTACCACCTGGAGCAGCGCAAACATCTATTACCCGCTGTCCGGGCTTCGGAGCTAAGATACCTGCAACCAGCATCGAACTCTCATCCTGCACATAAAAGCACTTGTTATACTTTTTAAAAAGCAGCTCCAAAGAAGGCAGTTTCTCACAAACAATGCCGTCTTTGCTCCATTCGGAAGAACGTACTGTAAAATCATCCTCTGCCAGCTTTTTCAGAAGTTCATCTCTGGTAATCACCAAAGTATTAACACGTAGTGTCAACGGTGGTACCTGATTGTTAAAACAACATAATTTTTCTGTTGCTTCGATACCATAGTCGCTTATCCACCTGCGTATAAGCCATTCAGGATGCTGTAATTTCAAAGCTAAATGCATAAACTCGTTTTCTTCCCTTGACGGGTAGGTAAGTTTTTCTTTATTGCGTACGCAGTTTCTTAAAACCGCGTTTACAAATTTTACAGTACCAATATGGCCGAACTTTTTTGCAAGATTGACAGCTTCATTACAAGCAGCAGAAGCTGGTATGCGTTCCAGAAAATATATCTGGAAAACACCCAGCCGCAAAATATTCAATATAATGGGACTTATTTTATTTAACGAACGAGAAACATTTTGCCCAATTATCCAATCCAAAGTTCCTTTTGCCTTTATTGACCCATATACAAGCTCTGTAATAAAGCGACGGTCAAGGTCACTTACCTTGTTAGCCGAAAATACCTTGTTTAAAGCAATGTTAGAATAAGCGCCATTGCTGAAAACACTGTCTATAACTCGCAAAGCAAGCAGTCTTGCATTTACTGTTGTATTTTTGTCATGCTTTGGCAAGTTAGTTGTTTTTGTCATTTCTATCCTCATTTTTCAAAAAATATTTAATAGTATCTTCAACTTTACTGATGTCAACTTTCGTATTAAAACAAGGACCGAAAGGACGCTCATTCAACACACCAATTACCGGTAGAGGAAAAACATCCTGAATGCCGCTCGTTAAATCACGTTCGCATGCGACTGCAATAATAGCGCGTGGCCTGATTGTTTTGACAAACTGTCTTGCTAGAGTTCCGCCTGTTGCGACAGCAATATTGACACCATATTTATCAGCAAGATCAAGAAGCGGTCCAACACTGCATCTTCCGCACCTGCGGCAATTCTTTATATCTCTCGTTATTTTATAGGGGCAGGTATCCAATTGGATGCAATGAGGCGTAAGAATCAATATTTTACTGGCCGTCACTTTGATCTTCTGATTGCGTACAAGGTGATTGCTAACTTCAATGAATGACTGCTCAATTTTGCTGCGCGGTATTCTAAATAGCCTGCCCAAAAAGACTGCCAGTGGAAATAACAAATTAATAGCGTTCCATGCCCAACCATGTAATAGGCTTATCACAGGCACTCCAATAATTGCCAGCACTATGCCGCAAACTCCAACCAGAAAAGCAATTATAACCAAAACACCAAGTGCACCCACTACTGTCGGCAAATATTGATTTATCCCCGCTAACCCAGGCAAAGACACGCGCCAAAGTAAGTAGGCAAACAACCCCGCGAAAATAATTCCCAGGGAAGCAAGAGCAATGAAAACTCGTTTTTTCGGTTTAAACATTATTTCGACCATTTTTTATACCTCTAATGAAAGTAACTCCCCCAATTTAATCTTATACCCATTACAAAAAACGTCAGCAGCCATTTTTTTCTTTGACTCTGGCTGAACTTCAAGAACTTCAAGAGAATCTTTGCCGCAAACAACTATAAAACCATCTTTCGTGAATTCAACAATAGATCCTGGCTTCTTGCCGTTATATTCTCTTTCCACAACACGTGTCTGCCAGATTTTCAAGTTCCTGCCATCAGGAAGAACTGAATGCGCACCTGGCCAAGGATTTAAGCCCCTGACTTTATTATGTATTTCTTGAGCAGTATGGTTCCATTCTATCTTTTCAATTTCCTTGTCAAGCAATGAAGCATATGTAGCTTCATCATTATTCTGAGGAACAGGCATTATGGTTCCTTTTTCCAGTCCTTTGACAACGTCCAGCAATAATTTTGCTCCAACGGTTTTTAATTGATCGTGTAGGATACCCATTGTCATCTCGTCACTGATTTGTATAACCGACTTGGCCAACATGGCTCCGGTATCCATGCCAATATCCATCATCATGATGGTCACACCAGTTTCCGTTTCACCATTCATGATTGCATAATGAATAGGCGCCGCCCCTCTGTATTTAGGGAGCAATGATGCGTGAACATTTATGCAGCCGTACTTAGGCATTTGCAGAATATCTTTAGGAAGAAACTGACCAAAAGCTACTACTACAATTAATTCTGGCTCTAAAGCTTTCAATTCTTCAACAAATTCTTGTGCACGAATTTTTACCGGTTGCAAAACAGGTAGATTCTTAGTCAGTGCATACTCTTTTACCGCTGTCATAAGGACTTTTTGACCACGTCCTTTTGGTCTGTCCGGTTGCGTAATAACTGCAACAACTTCATGCTGTGAAGCTTCCACTAAAGCCTTCAGGCTATCAACAGCAAATTCTGGTGAGCCCATAAAAACTATTCGCATATAATCTCCTTTTACTCTTTAGGTATAAGCGCATTGGCCTTATCGATAAAAAGTATCCCATCAAGATGATCAATTTCATGTTGTACAGCAATGGCCAAAAGCTCAGTTGCATCCAAGACAATCGGTTTGCCGTTTCTGTCCTGATATTTCACCCTAACAGTTTTTGCTCTTTCAACTTCGCCGTCAAAATTAGGCACACTAAGACAACCCTCAACATTAACGCAAGAGCCTTCTTTACTTATTATTTCTGGGTTAATCATCTCTACAATGCCATCACCAGCATCAATGACCACCATTCTAAGAGAAACACCTATCTGCGGAGCAGCTAAGCCAACTCCGTCAGCTTTGTACATTGTATCAGCCATATCGCTTAATAAACGTTTTATTCGCTTGTCTATTCTTGTTACTTTTGACGCAACCTGTCTGAGAACAGGATTGCCAGCAGTCTTTATCTCTAAAACAGTCATAATACCTCCAAAAAACTTCATTTTCCAGTAAATTATAACACAAGTCGTGCCTTGGGAAAACAGAAGTTAGTCTTTTTAAACAACACTGATAGGATCAACATCAAAATATACATTTTTCATTTCTCTGAATTCTGATATTTTTAATGAATTTTTGACAACAGCCATATGTGTACTTTTTACTAATATATTAATACGATACAAATCCCTGACCTTTTCCACTATTCCTGGGAAAGGTCCCATAACAGTCAGATCTGTATTCGGTTCATTAACACCGATTGCCTGCAAATAATTGGCAATTCGCTGAGCTAGGACATTGGCTGCGTTTTGAGTTCGATCAACAATGGTTATCTTGAGAAGCTGCGTAAATGGTGGATATAATAATTCTTCCCTTACCAAAAGCTCCTGTTTAGCAAAAGCATCATAATCCTGTCTGGCTGCTAACTTTATAATTTCATTATCAGCATCATAAGCCTGCAAGACAACATGTCCTGGTTTATCACCACGACCTGCTCTGCCAGCCGCCTGAGTCAGAAGATTAAATGTTCTTTCGCCAGCCCTGAAATCCGGAAGATTAAGCTGAGAATCAGCGGCCAGGATTCCTACCAGCGTTACATTTGCTATATCATGGCCTTTAGCTACCATTTGCGTCCCTAAAAGTACATTAGCCTTGCCAGCTGCAAAATCATGCAATATTTCTTCATGAGCGAATTTGCGGGCAGTAGAATCCTGATCCATTCGCAATATTTTAATTTCTTCGTCAAGTTCTTCTATCGCTGCTTCTGCCTTTTGCGTGCCGGTACCAAAATATTTTATTTTGCGGCTATGGCAACTTGGGCATTCATCCGGTATCGGCAGGGAAAAACCACAATAATGGCAGCGCAATGCTTTGCCGGCGTTGTGGTAGACTAAGGCAACAGCACAATGAGGACACATTATGGATTCACCACAGTCCCTGCACATAACAAATGTGGAAAAACCCCGTCTATTCAGAAGAACTATGGCCTGCTCACCACGTTTAGCAGTTTCTAACAAAGATTCTCTTAACTTTCCTGAAATGACCGACTTATTGCCTGATTGCAGTTCTTCGCGCATATCTACAATAGTTACCTCTGGCATGTCACTTTCGTTAGCGCGCTTGGTCAAATGTAAATGTGTGTAACGCCCGTTCAAAGCGTGAAAATACGTACAAATATCAGGTGTAGCACTACCTAGCAGCAAAGGGATTGAAGCCATTTGCGCTCTTTTTAGTGAAATCGTTCTGGCATTATAGCAAGGTCTTTCTTCCTGCTTATAACTATACTCTTGTTCTTCATCCATAATAATTAGTCCAAGATTAAGAAAAGGTGCAAAAACAGCTGACCTTACGCCTATTAAGATGTCGGCATAACCGGTCCTCATTTTGTACCAGACATCAGCACGTTCACTTTGAGATAGCTTACTATGAACTACAGCTACTCTTTTGCCAAACCATGCTTTAAATCTTTCAACAATCTGACCTGTCAAAGCAATTTCCGGTACCAGGACCATTACCTGTTTTTCATGCAGCAATGCCTCAGCAGCCGCTCTAAGATAAATTTCCGTTTTGCCGCTGCCAGTAACTCCCTGCAAAAGAAATGTACTATGCTTCTGGTCTTCTATAGTTGTCTTAATTTGCACAAGAGCCTCTATTTGTTCACTTGTCAGAATCAAATTTTCCTTATTTTCAAGATGATTGGCATAACTGTCACGAAACACTCTTTTTTGACTTCTTAATACCCAACCCTTTTGGCATAAAATTCGTAGGGTTGCCTGCGAAATTTGTCTATTTTGAAGTGCTTCAGCTTCCATTTCACCTTGTTCAAACAAAATGTCCATTGCTATTCTCTGCGCTGGCATTCTTTTGAGATTTTTTAAAGCAAGCTTTCCTTCATCAGATAAATTATAGACATGAATAGTTTTCTCTTTAATTTTTCTATTAATTTCATAATCCAATATAATGGCCTTTTTAGCTACTAATTTCTTTAATAAGCCACTTTTTCCAAACTTGGTTTCAATTAGTTTACGGCTGGCCCCTTGACTTTCCTGCAAAAAATTGTATAAATACAACTCGTCATCAGCTAAATCATCTATAGAAAAATCGTTGACTGCTAAATATTTTGGGATACTCCTGATGCTGCTGCTACCAGGAATAAAAAGGCGCATCGCCTCCGCCAATGAACACATATAATAATCGGAAATCCACTGCGCGAGTAATAGCATCTTTTGGTCAAACCACGGTGTTGTATCCAAGGTATCAATAATTTCTTTGATCTCTGCCTCTTTCTCCAGCCTGTCATAAGTCCTTACAACAAAACCTTCCACCATCTGGTGACCAAAAGGAACAATAACCCGCCAACCTTCGTCAACAAAATCAAGTTCATCACCAATGAAATATGTAAATTGCTTAAAAAGATTTTTTACCGGTAAATTGATTACCACATCTGCGTATTTCATATTTCACCTCACACAATAAAAAGCAAAGCAAGGACTAAAAAAGTCCCTGCTTTTAGCCATAAACCTTATTTCGTTAAAATTAATAAAAATCCTGCCTATAAATCGGCCTGCTGACGCAGAGTTGCAACTTTATCAAGGTGTTCCCATGGTAAGTCAATATCAGTACGTCCCATATGTCCATAAGCAGCAGTCTGCTTATAAATAGGTCTGCGCAAATTCAATGAATTGATAATACCGGCCGGGCTCAAGGTAAAGTTTTTCTTGATGAGATCAATGATTTTTTCGTCAGTGACCTTACCGGTGCCAAACGTTTCAACAGAAATAGAAACCGGTTTGGCCACGCCTATGGCATATGCCAACTGTATTTCACATTTATCTGCCAAGCCTGCTGCTACAATGTTCTTAGCTACATAGCGGGCTGCATAAGCAGCACTTCTGTCAACTTTTGTTGGATCCTTGCCGGAAAAGGCTCCACCGCCGTGACGTGCCATGCCGCCATAAGTATCAACAATAATTTTTCTGCCAGTTAATCCGGAATCCCCTTGTGGCCCACCTATAACGAAACGGCCAGTTGGATTTATATAATATTTAGTATCACTATCAAGCATCTCTGATGAAACAATCGGCGCAATTACATGCTCCTTTATGTCTTTTGTAATCTGAGCTGAAGTAACTTCTGGACTGTGCTGGGTCGATATTACGATGGTATCGACACGAACAGGCTTTCCATCTTCATATTCGACGGTAACTTGGGTTTTTCCATCGGGGCGCAAATAATCCAACGTCTTATCTTTGCGTACTTTCGCAAGCTGACGTGCCAATTTATGTGCCAAAGAAATAGGAAGCGGCATATACTCCTCAGTTTCATTCGTGGCATAACCAAACATCATTCCTTGATCACCAGCGCCCACAGAAGTTTCCTCTTCAACTTCACCTGCTTTTGCTTCCAAAGCCTTATCAACGCCGAGAGCGATATCAGCAGACTGTTCATCTATGGAGGTCAGGACTCCGCAAGTATAGCCGTCAAAACCATATTTAGCGCGGTCATAACCGATTTCTACAATAGTGTCCCTTGCTATTTTGGGAATGTCTACATAGCAGTTTGTCGATATTTCGCCGACAATGTGCACTTGACCTGTAGCCACAAGTGTTTCGCAGGCAACACGAGCCATTGGGTCTTTTTCAAGAACAGCATCCAATATCGCGTCAGAAATTTGATCTGCAATCTTATCAGGATGTCCTTCAGTCACAGATTCTGATGTGAATAATTTTCTCATTTATTTCTCCCTTCTAATTTTGGAACTAATAAAAACGCTCTCAAAAATGAGAGCGTCAAGTTTTTAAAACTATTTTCTTCCCATCTCACAATTTTCATTGCAGGACTTAGCACCGTTTTGGCAAAACCAATGGTTGCTGCAGTTTCATCGGGCCATTCCCTCCACTATCTCTTGATGAGTCCATATTAAATTACAGGCATCATTATAAACTATTAAATTGAAAATAACAAGCTATTTATTTCTTGCAGCTTTAACCTCGTTCAGCAAAGCCTGAGCAACTTCCAATTTGGACATTTTCTCCAGGTTCTTTACTTCACCATTAGGGAAGAGAAATTTTACCACATTGGTATCACAGTTAAAACCTGCTCCAGCTACAGTTACATCATTCGCTACAATCATGTCAAGATTTTTCTTTTTTATTTTTTCAGTCGCATTCGCCAATAAATTTTGTGTCTCGGCAGCGAAACCAACTAAGAATTGTTTTGTTTTTAATTCCCCCAATTTTTTTAAAATGTCAGGGTTTTTATCCAACACAATTGTGAGAGCATCGTCAGTAGCCTTTTTAATTTTCTGTTCAGCAACTTCGTGAGGACAATAATCAGCAACAGCAGCTGCTTTAATTACTATATCCATCTCATCATATCTTTCTACGACAGCATGCATCATCTCACAGGTAGTTTCTACATTAATAACTTCAACATTGTCAGGCGGTTTTAAAGACGACGGCCCTGAAACCAGAACTACTTCGGCACCACGCTCAGCGGCTGCCTGTGCTACTGCATAACCCATTTTACCGCTGGACCGATTACCCACGAAACGAACCGGATCAATTGGTTCGCGGGTTCCAGCAGCTGTTACCAAAATTTTCAGTCCTTTTAAGTCTCCATCCTTATGAGCAATAAAGTTTTTCGTAAAACTAATAATTTCAGCAGGTTCAGGCAAACGTCCTATACCAGATGTTCCACACGCTAAATAGCCTGTGGCTGGCTGCATGATAATAAAACCATAATCAGCCAATTTTTTTAAATTATTTTGGGTTATAGGATTATCAAACATCTGACAATTCATAGCAGGACAAAGAATTATCGGAGTCTTAGAAGCTAATATAACAGTAGATAATAAGTCGTCTGCAATGCCATTCGCAGCTTTCGCCAAAATATTAGCCGTTGCAGGGGCGATTATCATTAAGTCCGCCCAATCAGCCAAAGCAATATGTTCCACATTAAACTCATGGGCTTCTGCCCACATACTAACAGCAACGACATTACCACTGATTTCCTTGAAGGTAAGAGGTGTGACGAATTTTGCAGCGGACTCGGTCATTACAACACGCACTTCCGCTCCTTCTTTGCGTAATTTGCTTACCAAATCAACAGCTTTATAGACAGCAATTCCGCCGGTTACTCCAAGAACAATTTTCTTTCCCTTCAGCACTCTGAGTTCCCCCTACTTAATACCAGTTTTTGTACGTTCATAAGTAATTTTTTCACTGGCAATTTCTTCTAAAGCAATTGTAACGGCTTTATTGGATTTGCATTCTACTAAACTTTGAGCTCCACTAAGTAATTCTCTCGCACGTTTAGCGCTCAGTATTACTAAAGTATATTTGCTATCGACTTTTTCTGCCAAATAATCAATTGAAGGTTCAACCATGGACATAATTATTCACTACTCCTCGCATGTGCCATTTTGGCAAATTTTATTCACAATAAAGAATGTTCTCACAGCGCGATTGCGCTCTGCGTCAATAATATTACTAACTTTCTTTGAAGCTTTTTCGACTTCGTCATTTACGATTATATAATCATATTTCGATGCATATGCCAATTCCGAGGTTGCAGCACTCA
Organism: uncultured Acidaminococcales bacterium; assembly: GCA_964386405.1. Classification (GTDB taxonomy): domain Bacteria; phylum Bacillota; class Negativicutes; order Acidaminococcales; family Acidaminococcaceae; genus RZYP01. Next base: position 14,382 of record CAYLRW010000002.1, read on the forward strand.
ACCTGCGTTTGATAACTTCTTCTGAATCAGTACCGCGTTTATATATGCGTTTAGTCAATTCATCAAGCGAAGGGGGTACTATAAATACAAAAACAGCATCTGGAAAACGTTGTTTTATTTGAAGAGCTCCTTGTGGATCTATTTCAAGTACTACATCTTTTCCCTGGTCCAGAATACTCATTACGTAAGACCTTGGGGTTCCATAAAAATTACCATAGATTTCTGCATACTCCAGCATTTCGTCATTAGCAATCATTTCTTTAAAACGATCAACTGTTAAGAAGAAATAGTCCTTACCATCAATTTCGCCTTTGCGAGGTGCTCTTGTCGTAGCTGAAACAGAATAAGAAAGATCACTTCTCTTTTCTCGTAATTTTTGGCAAATCGTGCCTTTTCCTGCACCAGAGGGTCCTGATAAAACCAAGAGAACTCCTTGTGGCTTCATTCTTCATCCTCCCCCTGAACTGTATCTTCCTGCTCTTCTGCGCCAGCCTGATATAACCTGTTAGCAATTGTTTCAGGTTGGATGGCCGACAAAATAATATGCCCACTGTCAACAATCAAGACTGCACGTGTTCTTCTGCCATAAGTAGCATCAATAACAACACCACGTTCCTTACCCTCTTGGATAATGCGTTTAATTGGAGCTGATTCCGGACCAATAATTGCAATGATTCGGTGTGCGGCAACAATATTTCCAAACCCTATGTTTATTAATTTCATATCCATGAGCTCACCCTTTCCGAATCATTCTATATTCTGAACCTGTTCCCTGATTTTCTCAATTTCGCCCTTGATCTCCACAACTACTTGCGTAATAGTAAAATCATTGGCTTTCGAAGCAATAGTATTCGCCTCTCGGTTAAACTCCTGAATCAGAAAGTCCATCTTACGTCCTACAGGCTGCTCACTATTAACCATTGCTTTGAACTGTTTGATATGACTTTTCAAACGAACAATTTCTTCTGTAATATTCACGCGATCAGAAAAAATAGCGACTTCCTGAATAAGTCTTTCAGGTTCAACTTGTTGATCAAAGTTTTTCAGAAGCTCATTAATGCGTTCTCCCAGCCTTTTATCGTAGTCAAGCACAACTTGTGGTGCTCTTTCTTCAACAACCTTCAGTTTTTCAGCTATTAGGTCTGCACGGGAAACAAGATCGCTTTGTATATTAGAACCTTCTGCAGTCCGCATCGCGACCAGATTAGTCAAAGCTGATTCAATCGCAATAAGAATCTTCGGCCATAGAGTTTCAACATCGAAGTAACCCTCTTTTGCTGATATTACTTCTGGGCAACGCGAAATATACAAAATTTCAGCTTGTTCCAATAACTTAGTATCTGGATAGCCAACTGCTTCGCAAACTTCTCGCAAAGCGTCATGATAAGCAAGTGCAAGTGCTTTATCAACTTTAACCCTGCACCCTTCTGAACTATTATAATCAGCAGTTATGAAAACATCAACGCGTCCGCGACTTACAGTCTGCAAGATAGTTTTACGAATCTTATCTTCTAATGCATTCAAAAATCTCGGCAGTCTTATTGCTACTTCATTATAACGATGGTTGACTGTTTTCATTTCAATCACAAAAGATAAATTCTCATCGTTATACTCTCCACGTCCAAAACCCGTCATACTTTTTAGCAAGCTAAATCCTCCCGTCAGTTGTTATTGTAAATTAATTGATATTTGCAAGATGAAATCTGAATTCTCGTTCTCCGGCAAGCTTGTCATCAATTCTAATTATCAAAGGTAATGCGGCGTTAATTTGCGAAATATCAAAGTAGAAATAGTATTGTAAGTTCCATACCGACATCTTAATGTTAATTTTATCACTTAGAGCAGCCTGCTCTGCTTTTTCCTTCTCCGAAGGAATTGGTATATTATCATTCACTGTTTTAACGCTTTCAGCATTTTTATCTTGAGTGGCTGTTTTCTCTATAACTTTATCAGTAGAAGATGCCGCAACTAACTCACTATAATATGGTGAAAGATTCCTATCACCCTGTACGAGCATTACCTGTAAATTATCTGGATTGATTTTTTCAGGAGCATCAATTATAGCACCTATTACAAGCGCTTGATCATAATTCGCAGCTAAATTTTTGCTATCCTCCAGTTTAATTTCATCAAAAGCTTTGGCTTTATTTTGCGCATCCATAGCAACAATTAAATAAGGTGTATAAACAATGATCCTTTCTGTATCCGCATAGATGTTTTGCTTCAAATACTCATTAACAGTCCAAGGTTTTTGCAATTCATTTACAGGCAAAGCAGCTTTGCTTCTGCCATACTCCTGAGCAGCGCCAATCATTTGATCACTTACTCCAAGCATCGCAAAGGTTGGCTGACAAAACGTTAGCAATAAGCAAAACACAGCAAAAAATATTCTCATTAGTGTCTCCACCTTACCATAAAGAATTTATCGTTTTAGCAAACTTCATTAATCCATAAGGCACATATAAGTTTGACCAATCAATAACAACACATTATACTTAAATTGTTATAAACAGGACTTTATCAAGTTATTATATAATATCAATCACTTTGACGCAAATTTTATTGAAACATTTTTGACAGAATGAAGGTATTTATTTATGAATTTAGAAGGCATAACGCTCCATATACTTGCAAGAAAACTTCAAACAACTCTGATTGGCGCGAAAATTACGAAAGTATTCATGCCTACACCAGCATCTCTTCTGCTCGTTGTCAGAAATGGCAAAGATACATTTTCACTGCTCGCTGACTTCAGCGGCGACTCACCTTTACTATATTTGCCTGATAATATTCCCGAAAATCCTGACACCCCCCCAGCCTTCTGCATGCTGCTAAGGAAACATCTGGAAGATGGCCGCATAAATAAAATTGAACAATTAGGTTTGGACCGTATTATTAATATGGAAATTGATACAATTGGTCCTGCTAAACAGATAATAACCAAAAAACTGGTTTTTGAATTAACAGGCAGGAACAGTAACATAATATTTGCTGAAAACGGAATCGTCATTGATGCCCTTAAACATATCAGCAAAGTAATTTGCAGTTTTAGACAAATCCTCCCGAATCATATTTATAACACACCTCCTGAGCAAACTGGTCTATCGTTCATATATGCTGACCCTGCTGACATAGTTGAATCAATCATCAACCGTCCAGCAAAAAACGTCTTGCAAAGTCTAATATCCTCAACAACCGGCATAGGCAAATTTACTGCTTCAGAACTTTTATTCAGAAGTAATATAAATATTGATGCCGTCGATTTCCCGTTGGAAAGAAAAGCTCAGTTTATAAGTGAATTAGCAGAAATGCAAAACCATATAAAAGAGCATATTACCAAAAAATTACCAGTTTATGGCATCTTGACACCAACAAATCGAATGAACACAATTGTTCTCACAAAACCACTGCATCTTGATCAAACAAAATTCCATTTAAAAGAATTTCCGGACTTAAATACTGCTATCAACTTTGCGGCTAAGCTGATCCCTATTCAATCTCCTGAAAAAGATATTTTGCAAAAGGCCATTTCTGGTTCTATTGTTCGAACAGAGAAAAAAATAGACGCACTTAACTCGGATCTAAAAACAGCTGAAAACGCAGAAAGCCAAAAAATTATTGCTGATACTCTGATGTCAAACATTTACTTGATAAAAAAAGGTGCTACAAACTGCAGTCTCAATAACATTTACACAAATGAAAAAATAGAAGTGGCACTTTCGCCAGTCTTGACTCCCGTGGAAAATGCTCAATCCTACTATAAACGCTACAACAAATATAAACGGGCTGTCGAAGAAATTATTAAACAGAGGCAAGAAACAAATGAATTGCTTGAATATCTGCAGTCGCTTGACAGCTCTCTGCAAACAGCCTCAAACAAAACAGAAGTTGCTGAAATCAGGCAGGAATTAATCAATGAAGGGATTATTTCCGAAAACAAAAAAGGCAAGAGCAAGTCCTCTCTGCCCAAATCAGTACCTCTCTCAATATCACTTTCCCAAGAGACAATCATTTATGTAGGCAAAAATAACAAACAGAACGACTTCGTAACATTTTCGATTGCCAAACCTCATGATCTTTGGTTTCATGCAAAAGGCTTTCCAGGTTCACATGTTATTCTCAGGACTACATTGCCAAAACCAACAGAAGCGGAAATTGCAAGAGCAGCCAAGATAGCTGCATATTTCAGCAAAGCCCGCAATTCGTCAAATGTTCCGGTAGACTGTACCGAGAAACGTTTTGTAAAAAAGCCATCCGGAGCCAAACCGGGATTTGTAATTTACACAAATCAGCAAACACTTTATGTCACGCCAGATTTCGGTTCTATTGATAATACCCTTACACATCATGATTAAATTAACGTAAAAAAAGGTATGCCGCATAAGAATATGCGCATACCTTTTTTTTACGTACAATTAGAGTTCTATATCCTTTGCTTTGGCCAAAGTAGTTTTGGCCTCACTGATCAGTCTTTCAATTACTTCTTTACATGGCAAAATGTCTTTTAAAACATTTAAGCTTTGTCCAACCAAAATAGCGCCTCGTTTTACATCACCTTCGACTGCACCCATACGGTTGGTGCCGGTAGCCAGCTTATCAAGTTCTGCCTGTGGAGCACCAGAACGTTCCAGAGAAAGGAACTCATCGGTGAATTCATTTTTCAGGCAACGTACAGCAGAACCTCGGGAGAAACCGGTAACAGCAGAATCTGTATCAGTTGCTTTTAAAATAGCTTCTTTTGCTGCCGGGTGTGTAGGACACTCCGTCGTAAGAATGAAGCGTGAACCAATCTGAACACCATCAGCTCCCATAAGCAGCGCTGCAGCTATAGCCCTGCCATCTGAAATGCCACCGGCAACAATTACCGGTATGCTGTGTGGTACAGCCAATACATTGCTCATTAATGCCATGGTAGTCTGTGTACCAATGTGTCCGCCGCCCTCCATGCCTTCAATAATTATGGCATCTGCGCCAGCTTTTTCAATTCTGTCCGCAAGCTTTACATTAGGTACAACAGGAATTACCTTAACACCAGCAGCCTGCAAGGTTGGAATATGAGGAACAGGGTTACCAGCACCAAGAGTAACGAAAGCAACTTTTTCTTCACAAACGATGTTTACTATTTCAGATGCATTTGGTGCCATCAGCATTACATTTACACCAAATGGCTTATCAGTCAAAGCTTTCGCTTTTCTTATTTCATCACGCACCCACTCACTTGTACGTCCGCCAGCAGCAATAATTCCGGCACCGCCGCCATTGGAAACCGCGGCAGCCAAATTTGCGTCAGACGTCCATGCCATTGCGCCCTGAATTATTGGGTATTTAATTCCCAGTAAAGCAGTTAATCTGGTTCGCATAATAATTATCCTCCTACAAATTGAATATTTTTTCAGCTCATTATAACATTAATGGCGTTAATAATCCAACGCAGAGTTTTGTTTGTTGCACAACAACATTAGTTCCTTCCATGAAAATTAATATTCATTTCGTTGACATAATTAAGGAAATAAAGTAGAATTTCTCCAGAAGTTTATTATTTATATAATTAGGAGGATTAGGATGAAAAGGATAAGTGATGAGGTCAAATATGGTTCTACGCGTGCCGCCCATCGTTCATTATTTTATGCAATGGGTTATACTGATGACGAAATGAAACGCCCATTGATTGGTGTTGTGAATGCTCAAAACGAGATTATTCCAGGGCATATTCACCTCGACCAGATTGCAAAGGCTGTTAAATATGGGATTCTGGAGAATGGCGGAACCCCAATTGAATTTCCAGCTATAGGCATCTGCGATGGTATTGCCATGGGCCATAAGGGTATGAAGTACCCATTGGTCAGCCGTGAACTGATTGCTGACAGCATTGAAGCAATGGCCGTAGGGCATGCCTTCGATGGTCTTGTCCTGATTCCTAACTGTGATAAAATTGTTCCTGGTATGTTGATGGCAGCAGCACGCTTAAATATACCTGCTATAGTGATTAGCGGCGGTCCTATGCTTCCAGGCAGGCGCAATGGTGTTGACATAAGTGTCAGTACCGCCTTTGAAGCTGCTGGTCGCTACGAGGCTGGGAAAATATCAGAGGAAGAACTGAAAGATGTTGAAATGCATGCCTGCCCAGGCTGCGGCTCCTGTGCTGGACTTTTCACTGCAAATACCATGAATTGCTTAACAGAAGTTCTGGGAATGGGCTTGCCTGGAAATGGTACAGTTCCAGCTGCTTATTATGGAGCCCGTATTAGCTTAGCCAAAAATGCAGGAAAACGCATAATGGATTTAGTAGAAAAGAATATTTGTCCATTGGATATCATGACAGAAGATGCATTTAAAAATGCCATAACAGTTGATATGGCAATAGGCGGTTCTTCCAATACTGCTCTCCACTTACCTGCAATCGCTCATGAAGCTGGTATTTCTTTACCTCTGCCTTTGTTTGATGAAATTAGCAAAAAAACCCCTTATCTCACTAAACTAAGTCCTGGCGGTACTTATCACATTATTGATTTATATGAGGCCGGTGGCATCAATGCCGTCATGGCTGAACTTGATAAATTGGATCTGATCAACAAGGATGCTTTGACAGTTACAGGTAATTCTATTGGAGAGAATTTTGAAGGCACAAAAATTCAACGCCCTGAGGTCATACACTCCGTCGAAAATCCATACAGTAAAACCGGCGGAATAGCCGTTTTAACCGGCAACATCGCACCAGAATGCAGTGTTGTAAAAGAAAGTGCTGTAGCACCTGAAATGTTAGTACACTCAGGCCCAGCAAAAGTTTATGACTCCGAGGATGCAGCAATAGAAGCAATTCTTGGCAAAAAAATAAATCGTGGAGATGTTATCGTTATTCGGTATGAAGGTCCTAAAGGTGGACCAGGAATGAGAGAAATGCTAAATCCTACATCTGTTTTAGCTGGCATGGGTTTAGATAAAGATGTTGCTCTTCTGACAGACGGTCGTTTTTCTGGGGCAACTCGTGGTGCCTGCATAGGCCACATTTCCCCTGAAGCCTTTGAAGGCGGCAATATAGCCCTGATTCAGGATGGTGATATTATTAATATTGATATACCCGGAAGAAAGTTAAATGTAGCATTGTCTGATTTCGAATTAGAAAATCGTCGCAAGGCTTGGGTAAGACCTGAGCCCAAAGTAAAAACTGGGTATCTTGCCCGATATGCTGCTCTGGTTTCTTCAGCCGCTAAGGGTGCTATTTTGGAAGTGCCAAAATAAACAGCAGTAATAACATAAAAACAGACTGTAATTAAGAACAAAATCCTTAATTACAGTCTGTTTTGTCTTTATAAGCTTTATCTAAATAATCTTAGCAAAAAATACAATGCAGCCATAGCCATAAACACTAATAAAAAGGCTGGAAGAAGAATAAAGACGATGCCAGCAACTACAAGCAGAAAAAGCAATTGCCAAATAAAGCCAAAGTGTCCCACCGAAACGCTGGTATGATATACATGCGTTCCTTTGAAAACTTCTTCATTATTATCTGCAGAACCACCAGTACCTGTGCTTTCTGTTCCTTCAGCTTCATCAATGGTTATTCCCTTGAAAGTATCTCTTTCATCAGCGTTCAACACCTTGGTTTCTTCCGGTTCATTAGGTGTCTGACAATTAGGGCACTCTTTCAAATTATCTACATATTCAAAGCCACACTTTTTACATATCATTCCACTCACTCCTTACGATGAAAACACCATCAACAAAAAACCTTCTTCATTACAATAACGTGGATCATACTTTTCGATATGCAGTATATTTTTAATCTTATCAGCTGCTTTTTGTAAAACATTTATTGGCACCTGCCAACACATTTCTGCGACTTTCTCTTCCGAATAATTGTATACTCCGTTTAATCTGACGAAATTTTCAATGACGCCTGCTGCCCACACTTCAGGCTTATTGGTAGCATTTGTTTCATAACAAGAAAAATCTTTCCACAAACGAGCAGCCAAATTTATATCTCTGCAGGAAAAATGATAGGATTTCATTATGTTTATTATAAGCTTTGTCACTTCATCATTTTCAGTAATATCGGGTGGATTGTAGTTTTTAATATGGGTTTCATGACCAAAGCCATCTAGTTTCACATAAACCGAATATATATAAGTAAGATGGCGTAAAAGCATCGGATGTCTTTCTATAAAGTCAGTCCATTTTGCTTCCGGCTCCTGAATTCTGTACCAGTCATAACAGTGTTTCAGCATTTCATACAATCTTTTACGAGCAAGTCTGCCCATTTTTAAACAACGCACATAATTCATTACCATAGTATTATTATAGAAGCAATGTCCAACGAATAACATATCTCTGGTATCAAATTCTTCTTCAATTGGCAAATTCAGTGCGTATTGTTCGCCCGTCAGAAAATCAGTGCATAAATACATATTTTCATCATTAATGCTATCAACTGAAAAAACAGCCAAGCGAGCTTTCATAAGTTCTGCAACTAATTCTCTATTGGAAGTAGAGCCATGCTCATAAAAGTGTTCAAGCGGAGTTTTGTCATCCGTCAGCAAATGATAATCGAATAAAAAGTAATCCCAAAAACATTGCCAAAACTCATCACTTTCTTCAGCTTCCTCATTCTGATCTTCGGGGAAAATTCCATGATAAAGAAATACTGCTCTTTCTAAGTCCATATTGAACTCTTTATCTTGAAAATAATAATGAAGTTCATCCAACAATTGTTGCAGCATATCACCAATATTCAAAAAAATTTTAACAGGTGCGTTAGGTGTAATAAATTTGTCATCAAATCCTTCGCCCGGTAAAAATTCACCATTCTCATTAATGACACGCAAAACAGAATCATCACTTAACAGCCTCTCAGTTGCTACCTTGGGAGCAACTGCGCTCGTAATAGCGTTCTTACTTTTTAAATAAACAAATAAACTACCACATGTATCTAAAAAAAACTTTACATTATCATACGAAATTTTAAACTCAGAAATATTTCTGCCACACCAAGCAATAGCGTCAATAAAATCATCATCTGTCATATCACCAAGGAAGGTTTCAGCATAACCCAGGTAAAGACATAACATCATTATTTGTTCCCACTTTTTTTGCAGTTGGTGGTCATTTAGACCTTTCCATGCTTCTTTACGTATATAACCCTCAGCGTATTCGCGACGCAGCAACATGTTCCAGTTTTCATCATGATCATAAAAATCAGCAATTATATCATAAACGTTTTCCATTATTACCTCACAGTAAATCCACAGTAATCTTATTATAGCACGCGTTTAAAACGTGTTCAAACCAGCATATATTTATAGCTCCTGTAACTTGATAAAGAACTGCCTGACTTTACAAAGTCAGGCAGTTCTTTGGCTTATACTATTTTATTAAAAAGCGCCCAATTCTTTACGCAGCTCAATTATTTCTGGATGAGCAAGATATTCATCATAGTTGTATTTTCGGTCAATATAACCATTTGGAGTCAGTTCTATAACCCTATCGCAAACAGTCGATAAAAGCTGATGATCATTTGACCTTAGCAGCAGAGTCCCTGTGTAGTCCTTTAAACCATTGTTAAGTGATGTAATTGACTCCAGGTCAAGATGGTTAGTAGGTTCGTCAAGCAACAATACGTTCGCCCCGGAAAGCATCATCTTAGCAAACATACAACGCACCTTTTCTCCACCTGAGAGAACATTGGAAGCTTTTTGATTTTCTTCTCCAGAAAAAAGCATTCTTCCCAGAAAACCACGTAGGAATGTTTCTTCCTGATTAGCAGAATACTGACGAAGCCAATCAACCAGATTATCCTCCGAAGTAAAATACTTGGTGTTATCTTTTGGGAAATAGGCTTGGCTGGTTGTTACTCCCCATTTAAATTCACCGCTGTCTGGTTCCATTTCACCCATCAGTATTTGCATCAAAGCAGTTTGAGCCTGGCCATTGCCGCCGACCAATGCCACCTTATCGCCTTTTGCAAGGGTAAAGCTGAGATCTTTAAACAAGACCTCACCGTCAATTGTTTTTGACAAATCTGTCACAAATAAAATCTCGTCACCTGCTTCTCTGTCAGGTTTGAAATTGATATAAGGGTAGCGTCTTGTTGAAGGTTTAATGTCATCAAGTTCAATTTTGTCAAGGAGCTTTTTACGTGAAGTAGCTTGCTTTGATTTCGAAGCATTTGCACTGAAGCGCTGAATAAAGGTTTGTAATTCTTTAATCTTATCTTCCTTTTTCTTATTGGCATCCTTGGCCATCTGTAAAGCCATTTGACTTGATTCCTGCCAAAAATCATAGTTGCCGACATATATCCGCACACTGGCGAAATCAAAATCAGCAATATGTGTACAGACCTGATTAAGGAAATGTCGGTCATGGGAAACAACGAGAACTATATTTGGGAAAGATGCTAAAAAGTCTTCTAACCAAGCAATGGAATTATAATCAAGATTGTTGGTCGGTTCATCCAAAAGAAGAATATCCGGTGTTCCAAATAATGCTTGTGCCAAAAGAACCCTGACTTTTTCCTTACCACTAAGTTCAGCCATTTTTTTGTCATGCAATTCGACCGGTATACCAAGACCTGCCAATAATCTTGCAGCCTCAGTTTCAGCCTCCCAGCCATTAAGTTCAGCAAATTCTCCTTCAAGTTCTGAGGCCCTCATACCATCCTCGTCGTTGAAATCAGGTTTTGCATAAAGTTCGTCTTTCTCCACCATAATATCGTAGAGTTTTTTATGGCCCATTATAACAGTTTTTAATACTTCATGTTCATCAAAAGCATAGTGATCCTGCTTTAAAACTGCAAGTCTTTGACCTTTATCAATTACAACGTCGCCGGAGCTTGGTTCAATTTCGCCGGATAAAATTTTAAGAAATGTTGATTTTCCAGCGCCATTAGCACCAATCAAACCATAACAGTTGCCTTCCGTAAATTTTAAGTTTACATCTTCAAACAGCACGCGCTTGCCAAATCTCAGCGCCAGCCCTTGGGTTATTATCATTATTACTTGCTCCTTTAAAATGCATATAGTTTTTTCATTTTACCATATATTTAAATGCTAGTCTACGAAAAGCACTCAAGCACCTGCTATCTAAAACAAATAAACCTTGCTTTTGCAAGGTTTATTTGTTAATAAAATTCTTATCCTCATAAGGGCACAAATTAATCAACATACATTCCATACAAGATGGTTTTCTTGCCTTGCAAATCTTTCTGCCATGCCAGATAAGCCAATGGTGCGCTTCTCCCCATTTTTCTCTAGGTATGACTCGCATTAGATCCTTTTCAACTGCAGCCGGATCCTTGCCATCTGAAAGTCCTAACCTGTGTGATACACGAAAAACATGTGTATCAACAGCGATAGCAGGAATTCCATAAATAATGTTAACGATAACATTTGCCGTCTTTTTACCAACACCAGGTAAACCCATCAAATCCTTAACATTATCAGGTACCCTGCCGTTATATTCCATTGATATTTTTTTGCAAGTAGCCAGAATGTTTTTGGCTTTGGATCTAAACAAACCACAATCACGAATGAGATTTTCCATTTCTTCCTGTGAAAGTTCAGCTAACTTTTGCGGTTGATTATATTGAGGGAAAATCCTTTGTGTTACCTTATTAACTCTTTCATCAGTACACTGAGCTGAAAGAATCACAGCAATAAGCAATTCAAAAGGGGAATTGTAATTTAGCGCAGTTGCAGTACCTGCATATGTTTCTTCAAGACAAGACAGAATAGAAGCTGTCTTATTCTTTTTCATCAGTTTGTCAAACTCCTTATAGGTGCTGGGATCCGGCCGCCTCTTGCAATAAATACATCCGGTTTGAATGTATTTACAGGCATAATCGGGCAATGCCCCAATAGACCGCCAAATTCTACTACATCACCTACACCTTTTCCCGGTACAGGTATCAAGCGAACTGCGGTAGTTTTGTTGTTAATCATGCCAATCGCCGCTTCATCAGCAATAATAGCTGAAATTGTTTGGGCTGAAATATCACCAGGTACTGCAATCATATCCAAACCAACTGAACAAACGCAAGTCATAGCTTCAAGTTTTTCCAAAGTCAAGCTTCCGCGTTCTACAGCAGCAATCATACCAGCATCCTCACTAACCGGAATAAAAGCGCCACTCAATCCTCCTACATAGCTGGAAGCCATTAATCCACCTTTTTTAACCGCATCATTCAACAATGCCAAAGTTGCCGTAGTTCCCGGACCGCCGCAGCTTTCCAGGCCAATTTCTTCCAAAATATGGGCAACGCTATCTCCAATAGCAGGTGTTGGTGCTAATGACAAATCAATGATACCAAACTGTGTGTTAAGTCTGCGAGCTGCTTCCTGCGCAACAAGCTGACCGACACGTGTAATTTTGAAGGCGGTCTTTTTGATTGTTTCTGCTACTGCACCAATATCTTGTCCTCTGACATCTTCCAGTGCTCTTTTCACAACTCCAGGACCGCTAACGCCAACATTTATAACACTTTCAGGTTCAGTTACACCATGAAATGCACCTGCCATGAAGGGATTATCTGGAACAGCATTACAAAAAACAACAAGTTTAGCACAACCTATGGCATCTCTTTCAGCCGTTAACTCAGCAGCCTTTTTAATTATCCTTCCCATTTCAGCGACAGCGTCCATATTGATGCCGCACTTAGTGGAACCAATAGCGACCGAAGAACAAACTATGTCTGTAACAGCAAGCGCTTCAGGTATTGAAGCAATCAAAATTTTGTCACCTTTAGTATATCCTTTGTCAACCTGTGCAGAAAAGCCACCTACGAAATTAACGCCGATTGTTTTCCCTGCCGCATCCAGTGCTTTAGCTAGCGGTACATAGCTAGTTGCATCACTGCTTTCACCTATAATAGAAATAGGCGTTACAGAGATACGCTTATTAATAATAGGCACGCCAAGCTCGGCTTCAAGATCTTCACCGGTTTTCACAAGATGTTCAGCTTTTTTAGTTATTTTGTCATATATCTTTTGAGCTGTCACATTGATATCAGGATGAGCACAATCACGCAGGCTGATTCCCATTGTAATAGTTCTTACATCCAGATTGTTTTCAGTAATCATCCTGTTTGTTTCTAAGATATCTTTAATATCGAACATAACGTCCTCCTTAAATTCTGTGCATGGCTGTAAAAATATCTTCGTGCTGAACCTTAATCTCAACACCTATTTCCTTGCCAATTTGCACAGCCATTTCTTGTAATTCTTTTAAACTAACATCAGCCGAGGACATATCAGCAATCAAGACCATATTAAAAAAGCCTTCCAAAATATTCTGGTTAATATTCAAAATATTAACACCGTGTTCCGCTAATAGACTGCTAACTTTAGCAATAATGCCAACGCGGTCTTTTCCAACAATTGTCAAAACTATACGCATTATTTTTCCATCCTCTCTTCAATAAAGCACAAACCATCTAGATAATACTATTATTATACGCTAACGGTTGTCCGTATTTCAACTTTTATGACAGAAAAGATAATTAATTAATATATACTAAGACTTAGAACTTCTTTTGAATGCAAATGACTTCCTGCATCTGTAAATGAAAGAGGTGAAGCCAAAGACCTAAAAGGGTCATTCAAGCTCCACCTTGGTAGTTAGTTCTATAATTATAAAACTTTCTTTAACAATGTCAATACATTTTGATGCGTGATTTTTTTAATAGTTTCTTCGGAATAATTTTTTGTTCTTAAGTATTCGACAAGCGGCATATAGTCCTGCACTCCCTTAATATTATATGGGGGGTGCGAAATGCCATCAAAATCAGAACCAAAACCTACATGGTCATCATTACCTATCAAATTAAGCATATAATCAATATGACGATAAACACTTTCAATGCACGCATTGTTATAATCTTCTTCCAAAAATTGGCCTGCGAAGGTTATCCCTATCATACCATCATTAGCTGCAATGGCCTTTATTTGTTCATCATTCAGATTTCTTGGATGTGAGCAAAGCGTCTTTGCATTGGAATGCGTAGCAATAATTGGTTTATTTGATACTTGCATGACATCCCAAAAACTCTTAGTCGAAATATGTGATACATCAACCAATATACCAAGACGGTTCATTTCAGCTACTACACTGCGGCCAAAAACCGTGAGGCCGCCTCCGGTAATTTCTTCGTTAATACCGTCAGCAATATCATTTCTGTTGCTCCAAGTCAAAGTAATTGCACGAACACCTAGTTCATACAACATGCGCAAAGCTTCCAGGCTGCCATCAATGGCTCCCCCTTCTTCAATAGCCAGCAGTGTCGAGGCCTGATGTTTTAAAACTTCATCAACATCTGCTTTTTTTAAAACTTGGAAAACATCTATCCCTGATTCCTTCATTTTAGCAATTTCTTGTTTATACTTGTCCAACAGGCATAAAGTATAACGCAGACCGCCGTTATAACGGATTTCAGGTGTAGGAACATAAATGGCGCAAAACTGTAACCCGCCGCCATTAGCAATCATTCGTTTAATATCAAGGTGCTGTTCATTTTCATATAGAGCTGTACCTTTTTTGTATAGTTCTGTCAATGTATCACAATGACAATCACAAATAAACATTAACGCATCAACTCCTTAAATAGCAAAATTGCTAACCTCTGTAATAATAAAAGAATGTCATGCCAATATTTACCAACATGGCACCAGCCATTGGTATTGCAGTACGTTTTATTAAATCGAAAGGCGACACACCGCCCATGCCAGATGATACGACAATAACTGCAGTTATCGGCGAGCAATTACGGGCAATACTTGCTGCAAAATGCATTGGTAAGAGCATCAAGACTGGAGCAATTCCCATTTTTGTAGCTACAGCAGGAGTCAAAGCAGCAAAAGCAAAAAATGGTGCATTGCCTGAACCCATAACAACCGCAGAAATAGAGATAATTGCTACCATAACGATCATCATTCCCATCGGTCCAAAACCCCAGCTATGGCTTGAATTAATAATTGAATCAATTGTTCCCATCGTCATTAAACCCTTGGCAAAAGTCTGACCGGCTACGATCAAAGTTATGACATTAGCCATTTGCATCCCTAAACCATCAAAAAAAGCCTGAACATCTTCAAAAACTTTCTTGCCATTTCGACAACGGATATATTCAAAAATCATGCCGACGCTAAGACCAATAATCATAGCATTTACTATATCAACCTTAATCCATGTGATCCATAAAGAACTGAAAGAAAGAATCAAAGCCAACGGAACGACAGGTAATATTGCATATATTGCCGGAGCCGCATCTTCTTCTGCTTTTGTTGTCTCAATTTCAATAGGTTTTACAACATGTCCATCGCGTTTATCCATATATTTCTGTGTTAAATAATGTAATGTGCCAACAACGATAAAAGCTACTAAAACAATTGGGACCTGATAATTTGTCCAATAAATTACAGGATCAACACCAGCGGTTTCAGCGGAGAGAATAGTTCCCGTATCGCTCGGGCTCCAATCGAAGCAAAGTGTTGTAGCCACAGCTGCGGTAGCAGACAAACGACTGACACCTAATCCAACCAGAATTGGGAACATAGTTACCATTAATAGCATTGCCAGACCTGAAGCACTATTAATGCACAAGCCAATAAGCATACCAACAACCCAGGTACCTGACAAAACAAGATATGGAGATTTCAATGCCATCAAAGGTTTGATTGTCAAGCGAACCAAAGCACGGGAAGCGCCAATCTTGTCCATATAACGTGCAAAAGCACCTACAGACATAATGTTAAGGCCAAGTTTAGCAGCGTTAGAGCTCAAAGTAGTCTTGATAAATTCGTAGGCGTCAAATAAAACCAAACCAGTACTTGCTTTTTGCGGCAAGATTTGTCCATAACCAAGAATCACCGCCGTAAACATGAGAATCATGCCACCCAAAAATAAAACTGGTTGTGCCTTGTACTTTTTGTAGATTAAATATCCAACCCAAAATGTAACCAACAATGAAATAACTAAGCCCATGTGAGTACCCCCATCTATGATTGATGTAAAACAATATAACTAAGTTATGATACTTAACGCGCAAACCCTTTGATTATTTCCAGTATCCATTCAGAAGTTTTATACAAATCTTCCTCATAAATAAATTCTTCACAAGTATGTACATTCTGCATACCAACCCCAAGAGCTGTGCAAACGATGCCATAATTATTGTAGTGATTAGCATCACTGCCACCACCAGTTCCAGCAATATCTACAGCCAGGCCAATACGCTCTGCAGCTTCTTTTGCGACAACTACAACTTCACTTTGCGCGTCTATCACATAAGAATTATACGCCTTACTTATCTCAACATCGACCTTTACATCGTTTTCTTTAGCGCCCTGTTCAAAAGCCTCACGCATTTCATTGGTCAACTTATCCAATTTATCTTGATTTCTGCTACGTGCTTCGCACTTTATTTCTACTAAATCTGGTACGATATTAGTTGCCAAGCCTCCAGAAATTATACCAATGTTACATGTTGTTTCATCATCAATACGGCCTTGTGGTACATTAGCTAAAATTTTACCGGCAGCTTTGATGGCGTTGATGCCTTTTTCCGGTTCCAACCCAGCATGCGCCGTTTTACCATGAACTTTAACATTTATCTTATTTTGTCCAGGTGCAGTCACAATTATCTTGCCAGGCCGGCCGCTGGAATCAAGTTCATAACCGAAATCAGCCTTCAGCAGACTGTTGTCGATATTTTTTGACCCGTTAAGCCCGCCTTCCTCACATACGGAAAACACGATTTGCAAATTTCCGTGAGGTATATCATTTTCTTTTAAAACGCGCAATGCCTCTAGAATTGGTACTACCCCAGCTTTGTCATCAGAGCCAAGAATTGTAGTGCCATCTGAGGTAATAATACCGTCTTTCAAAATTGGTTTTACACCAACACACGGGACAACGCAGTCTAAATGCGCTGCCAGCATTATTGTTGGAATATCTGCCAGCGTTCCTTTGAAATTAGCAATAATATTGCCGCAATTGCCGCCAATAATAGCTCCTGCTCCATCTTCAATTACTTCTCCGCCGAGATCTTGCAATCTTTTTTTCATTAGGTCGCCAATTTCTCTTTCCTGCCTCGAATTACAGGTAATCTGGACTAATTCAAAAAATTCCGCAAGAATACGTTCCTTATTAATCATGAAATAACCCCCATCCATACATAAATTATTCCACACAGCATGGACATTATAGCACATTGTATCTTATATTGTCTAAATGTTTATCACCTAACATTTCTTTTTCTGAAACTTTCTTTATCTTTGACAACTTTTTAAGAATTTAAGCTCATCTTAATATAAATGCAATTCGAATAATTACAGCAAATAATTTGCATTAACTATCACGAAGATCGGCATTAAATATGCAGCCTAGAAACAAAAAAGCAGTTAACATTGGATAATATCCCATATCGTAGTACTTGCAATTTCTTTTTATATTTATAAAAATACTACCTGATTATTATTCGGGATTCTGTTCAGAAACAATATATTACTATTCCATAAAGGACTTCCCTGCTATAACGTAGAATTAGCAAATATCTGAATAAGAAACGAAGGTGTTAGAATGCTTGAAACACATTTGCGACAAGACCGACAAACAGTAAAATTAGGCCTTATAAAAGTAACCAATGACTTGTTCCCCGGCGAAACATTCGAAACTGTTTGTTCTATTCAGGAGGGAGTGTTTTGCCAACTTGCTGCTTCTTCCTTATCAGAACGCGAAGTCCGGCAAATTGATCTTAAATTGCGAGAATGGATACAGGCTGACAACCCTATTTATTTAATTGAGGACAAAGATGGTTATTATCATTACAAAGTTGACGGCCTTATTATTAAATCAGTACATCCGGCTAATACACGAAGTTCAATGGTTGACTTGTTTAGAATTATACCGTTTTCTTCCGGCTATGTTGTCGACTTTCTGAAAGATAAATCAGAACTAAAAAGCACTTTCACAATGCCCCAAAGGCTTGCTGCTACCTATGCAAAATCACAGCAATGGTTGACAAACATCAATATAGAATTGGTTACGGATACTAATCGTTACATAACCGAAGGCCGTTATCTGGAATTGATAAATATTGCAGAAGCTTTGCAAGAAAAAGAGATTGCCGATATCGCTGATATGGTTTTGCGGGAAAGACGAGCTGTTCGCGTAATTCTGATTGCAGGTCCTTCTTCCTCAGGAAAAACAACTTTTGCGCACAGACTGTCTACGCAATTACGTGTGAATGGTCTTAACCCTGTACCATTGGCTCTTGATGACTACTTCTTAAATCGAGACCAAACGCCTATCGATGAGGACGGCAATTACGATTTTGATACGTTAGACGCCTTAGACCTCAAACTTTTGGAGCAACAGCTTGAGCAACTAATTAATGGCAAAACTGTTGAAACGCCGATTTTTGACTTTGCCTCCGGCATGCGTTCACAAAAAACACGCAGTTTAAAGCTGGGGCCTTCAGAAATTCTTGTCATTGAAGGTATTCACGCTTTGAATCCCGCCTTAATCTCAAATCTTACCAAAAGCGTATTTTTCAAAATTTATGTAAGTGCTTTGTTTGGTCTTAATATTGATTACATGAACAGAGTACCGACAACAGAAGTCAGACTTATTCGCCGAATAGTAAGAGATGAACAATTCAGAAATCTTTCACCCGAGAGAACTTTATCGCAGTGGTCAAGTGTCAGGAGAGGCGAAGATAAACATATCTTTAAATATCAGGAAGAGTGCGATGTAATGTTCAATTCAAGTCTTCTTTATGAAATGAACGCACTCAGAACTTTTGCTGAAAACGCCTTAAAGAAAGTCCCGTCTGACAGCACCCATTATGCTACTCAATTGCGTCTCATGAGACTTTTATCATTTTTTGAACCAATAGACCTGTCACAAGTCCCATTTAATTCAATCCTCAGAGAATTTATCGGTGGTAATATTTTCCCTCAATCAAAGCACGACGCCAACATTGAGCTCAGCAGAAAGATGATTGTTGAAAATTGTTCTTGCCCACTAAATAATAAATAAATTTCTCTGAATGAATGTTGACAATTTTCTGAAAATATGGTGTCATATAATTAGTTAACGATTTGATTGGAAGCAGATTTTTCAGGAGGTGTTACTATGAAAATGAAAAAGCATGTTAAGCCCTTGAAAGAAGCAACCGTTTACGATTTAACTGACGCAACATGTGGTTTTTGTGGTCTTAACTTAATGTTTGTAGAAGCCGATACAAAAGAAGGATTGGCATGGCTTTCCTGTCCAACCTATATCGGAGAAAGAGAATTTTCTCAAGATGAACATTCTTCCTACTCTGTTCCGCTTTCAGATACTGCTTACAAACCAGGTGACGAGTTAAAGGAGCATCAGAATTTAAAAGAACCCAAAGATGAGGGTCGTAAGCATCATGATATACCAAACATGACAAACCCGCAGAACGAAAATAGAAAGAAATTCACCAAAAAAACACGTTAAAAAAAGCAGCTGCTAATTTAATTAGCAGCTGCTTTTTAATGCATTTTTCTAATATTCCTTAATGAACATGCGTGATATTTCCACTCATATAATAGCCTGTCCTGAAGAAATATTTTTAATTAAATTTTTTCTTTCAATGATTGTATTAGAGAAATAACCTCTTCATCTTCAACCTGTCTAAAATCATCATAGTAAGCACCAACCGCGCCAAGATAAAAAGGATCAATTTCAACAGAAACTAAGTCATCAGTAATTTTTCTAAGTTCTCTCGCAGTGTCCTCAGGTGTAATAGGAATTGCTACCACAATTTTCTTCGGTTTTCGTCTTTTAATTTCATTGATAGCTGCTAACATGGTATACCCTGTCGCTATCCCATCATCTACAATAATTGCCGTTTTACCTTCAATATTAGGGTGAACTATCTCCCCAAAGTATTTTTCACGACGTCTTTTAATCTCCTCACGCACCCTGTTGATTTCTTCTTGAAGCCACTTATTATCAATATAACATATGTCGTCGTGATTGCAGACTGGTTCTCCATCTTCTGCAATTGCACATAGTGCATATTCAGGGTTTCCCGGATGGCCTATTTTCTTGGTAATCACTAAATCAAATGGGGCCTGCATTTTTTTGGCTATTTCAATTCCAAGAGGCACACCCCCTCTTGGCAGAGCATACACAACTAAATCATCGCCGGCATATTTCTGCAATAAAACGGCTAATTGAATCCCCGCTTCACTTCTATTTTTAAACCGCATTGTAATCCCTCCTTACCCTTGTTCGTTGATTTTTATTAAATTTCTAATATTATTAAAGCATCACCATTCTGTACTTTTATCTTTTGATAACATCATTACAAAAGTCTGTTATCGCTTTTTCATATTGATTCACATCAATATTGATAGATTTTGCATGCCCAGCTTCGGGAGCAAAATATATATTTTTTAAACCTATTTTGCTGTTGAACATTTCTTTAGCCATTTCTGGTCTAACAAAATTATCCGCATTACCATGAATGAATAAAACCGGCATCACAATTTTACCAACATTTTTTATTGGCGAAACATCGCTTAGACTGAAGCCAGCAAGTATTTTACATAAAAAGCTAGTGTAATATAAAATTACAGGGCGTATGAATTTCGGTATCTTATAGTCTGACAAGCGTTCATAATAAAGATCGTATAAATCACTGTACCCACAGTCTTCCACAAGAAATGACACACCAGCATTATCATATTTACCTGCCCAAAGCAGAGAAACAGAAGCACCCATTGATTCTCCATGAAGAGCAATTACACCATCTATTTTTTTGTTTTTAACATATTTTATGCATTTATCCAAATCATTACTTTCATAAAAACCATATGTGGGATATTTTCCGCCGCTGCCACCGTGATCCCTGGAATCATAAGCAAAGATATTAAAACCATTTTTAAAGAAAAGAGGTCCATACTTCATGATACTCCAGTCTTTGTCCCTGCCAATGCCATGGACCAGTATAATTGTTTTTTTGGTTTCCATAGGATTTTTTATGAATAGTCCTTTTAATTTGTAGCCATAGTCGGATTCAATTACTACATATTCTCTTTCTGCTGCGTTCAAGCTGCTATAATCGTAGCCTAACTCTTTAGCCTCCTTTTGATAATCACTGATAGTATAAGCGTTTGTATGACTATACGTCATAATAATATTGTAAAAGTAGTAGCTAATTGCCAACAAACCAACATTTAATATAATAAAGAATGCAAACAGCATTTTAAAAATAGATATTTTTATTTTACTATCAACAACTATTTTCATATATGCTCCTTTCATTAATAAGAACAATCATAAGGACTTTTTAAATTGAGCGCAAATTATAATTGCTGCGATAATGAATAAAACCCAACTGCTAAAAAAGTTATCAGCTACGCCTATTAATACTCTATCTACGGCAATATTGATAAATATTATTTGAAAATTTAAGTAGCGTTTTGAGAAATTTCTATAAAACACATTAATTTCCTGCTAACTTTATTGATTTACTGTTAGCTATAAAAAATACGAGTCTGACATAATTGCCAGACCCGTTAATATTTTAGGATACCCAAAACTAAATATTTATGGTTTTACCGTTTCTTTATAGACTTGTTTTCCGTCTTTCAACTCAATGATAACAACGCCTCTGACAGCATCATGCCTGTCATTTAAGCTCATTTCGCCGCTTACGCTGCTGAAATTCTTAGTTGCAGAAAGTGCATCTTTTATTTTCTTGGCATCCGTGCTATCAGCACGCTTAATGGCATCGACCAGCAATTTTGCAGCATCGTAACCCATAGCCGCCATTGAGTCTGGTGTTTGTCCATATTCTTTCTTATATGCTTCAACAAAAGCATTCGACACAGGGTTTTTATCTTCAATAGAATAGAAATTTGTAAAATAAGTATTATTTAAAGGCTGAGCTCCTCCCATTTCAACTAATACCGGGGAGTCCCATGCATCAGCGCCTAAAACCGGAATGGTCATTCCAAGTTCACGAGCTTGTTTGATAATTTTGCCAACATCTTCATAATAGCCAGGAATATATAACAAATCAGGATTTTGCGCTTTAATTTTAGTCAAAATTGGCTTGTAGTCCTGATCTTTTTGCAAATAAGACTCTTCAGCAACAATTTTTCCGCCAGCCTTGACATAAGTACTTCTGAAAATATCTGTTAAGCCTTTGCTATAATCGCTTGAACTATCAGTCATGATAGCGGTTTTGCCAGCCTTTAATCCATTCAAAGCAAAATTAGCACCTACAGTTCCCTGGAAGGAATCAATAAAACATGCTCTGAAAGTATAGTCTTTTACTTTACCGGTTCTTTCATCAAAAGTTACCTTTGGATTAACTGTTGCTGCGGCAACAAATGGAATCTTGTTGGCTTCTGCAACTGCGGAAGCAGCAATTCCACAGGAACTTACAGTAAAGCCAGTTACAGCAACTACTTTATCCTGACTAATTACCTTTGACATAGCATTTGCTGACTCAGATGGCTCCCCTTTATTGTCAGCGGAAACAATTTGAATCTGTTTTCCCAAAACCCCACCACTTGCATTTATCTCTTTAAAAGCAAGTTTAGCACCATTAGCTGCCGATGTTCCATAAGAAGCGGTATTACCGGTCAATTCGTATACCATGCCTATTTTTATATCCTTGTCCCCTTTAGATCCACAACCGGCTACAAGGCTGGCAACCAGAACGGAAGCAATGGCAAAAGAAGTAATTATTTTGGATCTTTTTAACATCTTTCTCCCCCTCAAATACAGATTATTAATTTTTTAAACAAGGTGACAGTCCCTTAAGCTATAACCTTATTTAATCTACCAAAATATGAGTTAGTATATATTATACGCTATGTTTTGCTAATCTTCAAAGGAAACAAATTATTTTAATTTCCAACTCACAATTTATTGCTAGTTTTCTGCTTTTATTGCCAACAATACACCGCTTAAAATTAAAAATGCACCTGCGCAAAAGCCAAAACCAATCTGCTCATTCAGGAAAAACCAGCCTAAAAATGTTCCTACTAATGGCTGAAAAAAGAAATATACACCGCCGCGACTCGCGTCAACAAGCTGCATTCCCTTATTCCAAAAAAGAAATGCAATAGCAGTAGCTGCTACACCTATATATATAACACCCAAAATAACAGTTGGCTGCAACAGTAGATATAACTCATCATATTTGAATTGACTTATCGAAAATGGCGTAATGACAATCGTGGCTGCCAAAATTGCGTATGTCGTTACAACAAGCTGTGAATATTCTTTTGAAACTTTTTTAATAAGAACGGACATCAATGCCCATGACAAAGCAGCAAATACCAGAGTAACTCCGCCTAATTGAAAGTCTTTGTCTACATCGCCAATACCTACAACAAATAAAACACCTATGGTAGCCAAAAAAACTGATATTAGCTTTTTAGGAGTTATTTTTTCTTTTAAAATAACATAAGCGAAAATAACCATAAATGCAGGAGTAGCTGAAGTAACTACGGCTCCCATCTGCGCTGAGGAATACTTTGTACCAACAAACTGTGCCCAAATAGAGAAAAAATAACCAATAGTACCTATGCCGACTAGCAAAGGTATATCGCGTTTATTTATTCGCCAAGATTGTCCGGTCGCAAATCCAACCAAAATAAGTGCAGCCAAGGCAACTAAATACCTCAGCCACACTAACTCTAATGGTGGAACAATATCAAGCACAACCTTGCTTACTACATACATACCGCCCCAAATACTTGCCGCTATTGTCAAATAAGCCGGTCCCATATATTCCTTTAATTTCAACCAAATTTCCCCTTTAATCATGCAAAACTGTTATTTGACATGAATCATATCTTAATCATTCAAGTGATAATTATATTGTATAATCGTAAAGTAATTAAAGTTAGTAGTTCTCGTTTAAACTACAGTAATTGATTATATCATATAAAAGCTAAACAATTAAGAAAATACCTGCAAAAACACAGTTATTGCCTGCTAAAAACGAAAATCTCTCTTTCCGTTAACTATTTCTTCTAACCGCAATGCCGCAATTGTTCTAACCTTTTCATTTGCAATATTCGGCATTTCTCTGGCTATTACATTCTCACCCTTTAACTTAGTATCTTTAGAAGCGTAATCCTCCAAATACTCTTTTAGTGTCATTAAGGCATTAGGTTGGCAGCAATTGGCGATTTGGCCAGATTTTACAAGACTCATGAAACGATCTCCGGTGCGTCCTTCTCTATAGCATGCTGTACAGAAGCTAGGAATATATCCTAATTTCAATAACCAGTTAACAACCTCATCCAAGCTTCTCTTGTCGTTAACATCAAACTGAGCTGAATTATCTTCTGCAGGTTCAGGTTCAACATACCCCCCCACACTTGTACGAGAGCCACCGCTAATTTGCGAAATTCCTAATGTCAATACCTTTTCACGAGTCATCTCCGATTCGCGGGTCGACAAAATCATACCGGTGTACGGGACTGCAATGCGCAATACAGTGACAATTTTGGCGAATATATCATCAGAAATTGCATTACTGAAATCTTCAGGATTAACATCATCAGCAGGTCGAATGCGAGGAACACTAATTGTATGAGGCCCCACGCCCATAGCAGCTTCCAAATGCTCAGCATGCATCAATAGTCCTACGAAATCATAGCGATACAGGTTCAGGCCAAATAATACACCTATACCTACATCATCAATACCGCCTTCCATTGCGCGATCCATAGCTTCTGTATGGTAAGCATAATCATGTTTTGGTCCCGCTGGATGAAGTTTTTCATAGCTATCTTTGTTATAGGTTTCCTGAAAAAGGATATAAGTGCCAATACCTGCTTCTTTTAATTTCCGATAGTTTTCAACAGTTGTAGCTGCAATATTTACATTCACACGGCGAATAGAACCGTTTTTGTGCTTTATACTGTAAATTGTTTTGATGCTATCCAAAACATATTCGATAGGATTATTAACAGGGTCTTCCCCTGTTTCCAAGGCCAGTCGCTTATGGCCCATATCCTGGAGTGCAGTAACCTCGCGTGCTATTTCTTCTTGTGTAAGTTTTTTCCTTGCGATATTCTTATTACTTCTGTGATATGGGCAGTACACACAGCTGTTTACGCAGTAGTTTGAAAGATATAAAGGCGCGAACATTACAATACGATTGCCGTAAAAGTTCTGTTTGATTTCTTGTGCCAAAAGTGTCATCCTTTGATTTTCATCTTCCAGATCACACTCTAGCAGTACTGCAGCTTCCCTATGGCTTAAACCTTTACAATCTTTTGCGCGTTCCAAAATTTCGTTAATAAGTGCTCGATTACTTTTGTTTTTTGCAGCATAGGTAAGCGTATCCATAATTTCCTGATCGTCAATAAATTCAGTAGCGATTTTTGATTTGCAGTCGTACATTGGCCAAACCCCTCTTCACATTATTTTATAATTGTTCAAGATAACTTCGAATATACTGTTTTGATACTTACATCAGGTATCATTCCGAGCTTACCGGCAAGAGCGCTGATAGCATCACCGGGAGCATCTATAACTATGGAAATTACCGAAACATTACGTTTTCTATATGGAATTCCCATACGTCCAACAATATACTCTCCATATTCGTGCAAAATATCATTGATTTTTTTTGCAGATTCGTTGTTTTCTACGACAATTCCAATTAATGCTAATCTGGTTTCCATAAAAACCTCCTTAAATAATAAAAATCCTTGTGCTAAAAAGGCACAAGGATAGTAATGCACAGCAATTATCCGTTTCGAAAAACGGTTTTGGCAATAACATTATTTTCTCGCCTTCTCATTAGGGACGAACCCTCATGTTTTAGCACGATACACTGTTTTAAATTTTTGCAAAGGTTTGTTGCAAGAAAAAATGAAAACTAATCTCAACAACGCACCTTATAATGCGTTCAGTGTAACACAATGGATTGAAAATAACAAGAATATAGCCTTAAGTATACATAATTATCTTATATTCTATCTACTAATCATATTCATGATGCTCATCACTGCCAATATAATAGGGGCAAAATTCCTTGCCAGTATCCAAATCTTCCTCTACGGCATCTGCATATTTTCTTGTTCCAAAACATAAGTCTTTGAAACAATCATGGTTTTCACAAGTCAGGCAGCAACCAGGAATATTGTCCATTTCATTGATTCTTGTCATTTTCAACCTCTCCTTTTAATTAATGACATCTATTAATTAAATATTTACTGTTATTATCATGATGCATCTGGATAGCATATTTTGTCTGGAATAGATTATTTTTAAAAAATTACATTAATAACCTTCGGTAATTGGTTATTTCGACAAGCTTTATTATAATCCTTTATAATATCTGAAAATTCATTCTTTTGTCATAAAAAACCCATCTACTCTTCAGAAGATGGGTTTCCTTTTAATTGCATATTCAGTTCATTTTCTTTATTAAAGTGCCGATTTTGTGGTCGGTTACAGCACAACTAAAGAAAAAATTACAAAATAATATCACATGAAAAGCCTCAGAGAATAATCAAAGCTCTCACTCCAAGAATATCCTCAATCTAAAATACTTATGCGCTAAGTAAAACGGGAAAATATTTTCCCATTTTGTTTTTACAGTACGCCTTGATCACGCAATTCTTGAACTTTTGCGCTGTCATATCCCAGCATCTCTTTAAGAATTTCTTCAGTGTGTTGTCCTAATAATGGCGCTGCTTTTTCTACTGTACCTGGAGTTTGTGACATTTTGATTGGCACACCAGGAATATGCATTTTACCAGCAACTGGATGTTCAACTTCAACAATCATATTTCTAGCTTTAATTTGTGGATCTTTAAGTACTCTGTCAACCGTGTTGATTGGTGCGCAAGGTATGCCAGCTTCTTCCAACATTACCAGCCATTCATCAATGGTTTTAGTTTTGAATACATTGTCAAGAATTGGTTTCAGTGCTTTTTCATTATTGGTTCTATCACCGTTAGTTACAAAACGTGCATCAGTTATAAGTTCATCTTTGCCGAGCAGTCCGCAAAGTTTTTTCCACAAACGATCATTGCCGGCACCGACGATAACATAACCGTCGCTAGCAGTAAATCCTTCAAACGGAGTAATGGAAGGATGGCGGTTACCAATAGGGCCCGGAACATCTCCATTGACCAAATAACGGCTGATTGCATTCTCCAGAACTGCAACCTGACAATCAAGCATTGATACATCAATCTTTTGGCCTTCGCCAGTCATAGCACGATGGTACAGGGCCATAGAAACACCGATTGTTGTAAACAAACCAGCAATTATATCGCCGACAGAAGCACCGACTCTTGTTGGCTCGCCGCCTTCTGGACCGGTGATGCTCATAATACCACCCATAGCCTGAACTATAATATCATAAGCAGGTTTTAATTTATAAGGACCTGTCTCGCCAAAACCAGAACATGCTGCATAAATCAGGTTTGGATTAATTTCTTTTAATACATCATAACCCAAACCAAATTTTTCCATGGTTCCTGGACGGTAGTTCTCAAGAACAACGTCAGCCTTTTTGACCATTTCTTTGAACAGATCTCTTGCTCCCTGCTCCTTGAAGTTCAAAGTCATTGAACGCTTGTTACGGTTAAGACTCATATAATATGCGCTTTCTTTACCAACAAATGGTCCAAAAGCACGTGAGTCATCACCTACGCCTGGTTGTTCAATTTTGATAATGTTGGCACCAAAGTCTCCCATCATCATAGCTGAATAAGGTCCAGCCAAAACACGTGTTAAATCAAGCACAACGAGATTTTCTAAAGCTTTCATAAAATAACGCCTCCAGAAATATATTTATAATAAAATTTTTGTTGCCTTGTTTAAATGATTTACACTAAATTCTCTGTGTTCAACAGCTATTAATAAATGTTCTACAAACATTTATAATTTTAAAGCATTTCAGTTATAAGTCAATTCAACAGTTTTTTATCTTTTGTAATAAATTTTTTTTATATCAAAGAGTTAAATAGTGTATAATAATAAAAAAATATATTTTAGGTGTTAATTATGAATGAAAAAGATTGGAAAGTTTTAGCATTACTTAAAGAGGAATTAAATATCAGCAAGGTTGCAAGACAACTTTATTTTTCGCAGCCGGCCTTAAGTGCAAGGATTAAATTAATTGAAAAAGAATTGGGATGCCAAATTATTGAACGGCATAGAACTGGAATAACTTTCACTGAGATGGGAGAAACAGTAACTTCCTATGCTATTGAGGCACTTAAAAATCTGGAAAAATTGAAGGATAACTTAAATAATTCTTCTGGTGAATTAAGCGGTACTTTAAAAATTGGTTGTTCAAATTCTATCGCGGAGCTTTTTTTGCCCAAAATTTTCAAAAGTTTTAAATCCTTGTATCCTAAAATAGACTTGAGCGTGAATGCCGGTTTTAATGATAGTATATATCAAGATTTATTATCATCTAAAATTCACATCGCACTCTTACGTGGTGATTATCCTTGGGATGGTATAAAAGTTTTTCTTTATGATGATCCTTTTTGCGTTGTTAATGCGACACCTTTTACTTTAGATGTTTTGCCAACTTTACCCGGCATATTTTTTTCTGCTGAAAAACAATTCAGTAATGAAGTGAACAATTGGTGGGTAAATACTTTTGATTGTGATCCTATTGTCTCCATGAATGTCAGTTCACTAAATGTAGGGCTACAGATGGTCGAAAATGGTTTAGGCTATTCTATCTTGACCTCCTCACGCTTACACGATAACCCGAATTTGCATTCAATGAATCTAGAACTCCATGGCAAAGTTTTAAAACGAGAAACTTGGATGTTTCTTTCAAAATCAGCCGAAAAGAATAATGCTGCGAAATGTTTTCTTAGTTATTTAGAAAATAATTACTTAAAATAGCTGTTCACTTCATGAACAATATGTTTTAAAAAATAAAAACGTTACCCCATTATTAATTGAGGTAACGTTTTTTGTTGCGCTTGAATGAATATTATACGTTAAATTATTAAGAACATACATCTATAATTGACAATTAAATTTAAATATTTTATCAAAAAAACAATGTTGCTTTATAAATCAAAACACCAACAACAGCACTTAGTGGAATTGTCAAAACCCATGCCATAAGCATATTCTTGGCCACTGTCCAACGAACAGCTGTTACGCGCTTTGCTGAGCCAACGCCCATAATTGAGCCAGACACAACATGAGTTGTGCTTACCGGTAAATGAAAGAAGGTTGCCAAAGAAATAATGACAGATGAACTTAAATCTGCAGCAAAGCCACTCATGGGCACCATTCTAAAAATATTTGTTCCCATCGTCTTAATTATTTTTTTGCCACCTGCTGCTGTGCCACAGGCCATTGAAGCCGCACATGCAAATTTCACCCAGGTTGGTACATTAAAAGTATCAATAAAGCCACTGCTCAAAAGTGCCAATGTGATAATACCCATTGCCTTTTGCGCATCATTAGAGCCATGAGAAAAAGCCATTGCCGCTGCCGAAAGCAACTGCAATTTTTTAAACCCATGATTCAGCACATTGGGAGCAAAGCGACCAAAAAGCCATAATAAGATTACCATTATTAGATAGCCAATAATTAATGCAATGATTGGTGAAACGACCAAAGAAAGCACTATCGTTTCTATACCCTTGATATTAAGCGCATCAAATCCTGATGCCGCTGCAACAGCACCAACAAGGCCACCGATTAAGGCATGTGAGGAGCTGCTTGGTATTCCATACCACCAAGTCAGTAAATTCCAAATAATTGCTGCGATCAAAGCCGCCAGTATCACATTGGCATTTACCATTGAAGCCGATTTAACAATATCACCGCCGATAGTTTTAGCTACGCCGGTACTTAGAAGTGCTCCGCAAAAGTTTAGCACTGCCGATAACAGAATGGCAACTTTAGGACTTATTGCACGCGTTGATACAGTTGTTGCAATTGCATTGGCTGTATCATGAAATCCATTAATAAAATCAAAAGCTAAGGCAAAAAAAATGACTAAAAGCATCATAATAGAGATATCAGGCATATTTTAGTACAACCCTTTTCAGAGAATCGGCTAAATGCACACAACTATCCAACATCTTTTCCAGTTCAGTCATTATTTCTTTCCATTTCAAAATTTCAATAGCATCTTTGGTATTGCCAAAAAGCATTACCATCTCATCGCGATAAAGTTCATTGCCAAAAGCTTCCAGCTTTTTTATTTTATTTGTGCGTGCCTCAATTTTTAAATAGTTATTTTTTAAATTCGGCACCTCTTTTATCGCCTTGCTTACCTGCTTTGCGCAATCGCGCAAATTCTTTGCCATAAGAATTATACCTTCAGATGGATCTCCCGTATTGTACATATTGAGTTTATGTAAAAAGTCTTTCATAGAATTCATAATCTCATTTTGATTTTCAATCAAAACGTGGATATCTTCTCTATCAAGCGGTGCAATAAATGTCTTATGCAACTTACTTTCAGTTGCTTCGACAATTTTATCAGCTTTATTTCCAAGTTCTTCAATACTTGCTAAAGCCTCATCTCGTTCAATCTTACCAGTTACACTGTCAACAACAATATCTGCCGCTTCCACACAAAGTTCGGCATGATTTACCATAAATTCAAAAAATTTTTCTTCTTTAGGTTTGAGCCTAAAAGGCATGCTTAACTTCCTCCACTTCACAGAAACGAATTTTAGCTCATGACAAACATGTAGTAATTATAACACAATGTTGATATGAAAATACAATAAGATTATTAAAAAAAGAAACAATTCGATAAACAAAAGTTTTAACATTTTATCTATTTTCTCAGCGAAATAAATTACTCACTCTGTCAATCATTTCTGGTTATCCATTTATGGAAGCAGCAATTGAGCGGCAAGCGGCTGGTGAAAAATTAGCTTTTAATCTACCAGAAGCGCTTGTACATCTTGTTTCATACTTTTAACTGCAATTTGAGAAGGAAAACCTATACGAAATAACATCTGTATTGTTTTCCCGCCTGCAAATTCATTGTTAATCCTATTATATTGTTGTTTCATTTCAGGATATTCTTCCAAAACCTGACTTGGTGGCTGTAAAGCCAGGCCCATATTATGTGCAGTAAGTATTAATCTGCTATATAACATGCCAGCCTTAATCTGTGATAAACGACTGTTATCCTCTGTCATAATCATTCCATATGCAGGCGTATGAGCTGCTGCAGTTTCAATGTTCTCCATAAAGACTTTCGCCGCATTTTTTTCATTATTGAGGAATGGCAAAACGGTAATTAATCCTTGTAAGATATACATTTTGATTTCACTATCACCTTGTCCATCAAGTGAAAATCCATAACGGTATTTATTTTTTTCATACTCATTAACTCTTAATATATTTTTGTTCTCTTCATATATTCGCTGGATGCTGCTCTCTATTTCCGCACCATTCACAATGTAATTGTTTAGTGATTTAACCTCTTCTTCATCTCGGTAAAAGCTCAATAATATGGCTTTATCGCTATTAGCTTTTTGCAGTTCACTAATTTCATTATCCGCCAATTTTTCATCTTTATAAGGTCCTCTGTTAGTGTCTGGCAAAAATATATAATCATATATTGACAGATCACGCTTAAGGCTCTTTGCAATTTTAATACGTGCGACAGGTAAGCTCTTCATACTTTCAGTTAAATTACTTTCATCATAATTTCCATTAGGGAAAAACGCAAATTCAGTATGATATCCATTTTTTTCACCGGCAATTTTGACATATTCCAAAAACGTTCCTTGCGAAATCATCGTTTGCCGCGCAAAAGGATCTACCTCTTTAGTTAAGCGGTTGGCATCTGCATATAAATAAAAAACATCTTTATCATATTCATCCAGTTTAATTTTCCAAGGTTGCATATTGTGTCCATTGGCAGCCAGCAAACCATGAGCAATAAGGACTATTCTGGGATCATCAAACTGTTGAGCGTAATCTTTTTGCCATGGTTTAAGATAATTTTTGGGAAGTAAAAAACCACTAAATGCAAGAAGAATAAACAACAATAATAATACGATCCCAAAAACATATTTAATATTCATGATACTCACATATCCTCACTACTTTTCAGAACAACTTCAGTACCCGGTTCTACTGATATTTGTTTTCCTTTAAAGAAAACACCCATCAGTGAATATTGCACAAAAAAATTTGGTTTCTTGCCATATGCTTTGAGCACTCCTTCTACTGGAATAATTCTGCCGTCTTTAGCCATTACTTCTGAAAAGGTTATCTCAATATTGCCATCATGTTTCCATGCGGCAGCCTTATTCAACTTTGTAATTGTTCCAAAGACTTTGCTGTCTTTTGCAATTATCGTCCTGTTATCTATGATAACATCATCTTTTACTTTGAAAGCTACCCTTTCGCCCAGTTTATTTTCTTTTGTACTAATCTTATCAATTGACACGACTTTAATTATATTTTTATCAAAAACCATTTCATTCGCTGCAACGTTTGCACCTTCATTTTTAGCTGGTAGTGCGAAAGCAACATTTATGGTAAACATTGATAAAATAAGAACAACTAACAAAACACTTAACTTTTTCAACATAATAATACCTCCTAAAATTTTTTGATTTATAAATTAGTTTGTACTAACTAACTAATTATTTAAAAAATTATTTTATTTCCTTTACTATTTTTTCTAAAAGTCTTAAAAATAGTTGTTTTTCGTCTTCATCAAGACATTTGGTCATTTTATTGGCAAAATAATAATAGCCTTGGCTTTCCATCTTTAAAAGCTCTTTACCTTTTTCCGTTAAGTATAAGTTAAAAATTCTTAAATCTTCATCCGACTGTTTTTTATAAACTAAATTTCTAGCTATTAATCTGTTAACGATATCAGTCACGGTTGACTTTTGCACTTTAAACTTCTCAACAATTTGCTTAAAGGTTGGTGCCTCAAGTTCCTCAATAGCGTGAAGATAATGTAATTGAGTTATTGTTAAGTTAAATAAATCCTTACTGTCTGCGCTCTCTTTATAATTTCTAACCGATTGTCGCATAAACTCAGACAAAACATTTATGTACTTTACAATATAAGTTTCCACATCTGCCATTATATCCTAAACACCTCAATTCATCATTATTACTAAGAAATATTTTGAAGGGAACTGAATGAACCAAAATACTTTGCGGCTATCATCTCCAAACACAACACAATATAGTTGGTTCGTACGTACTAACTATATTTAAGCACTTTTTGTTCAACTTGTAAATAGTTTCTTATAAACAAAAACTTTTTATTAAAAATGCAAGCCTCAGTAAAAGACCACTTGAGGCTTGCATGATAATTAAACGATCATAAAATTTCGCTGATATGAAGAGCTTTAAACTTGCCGCCACTTTTTTCAGCTGCTCTCTTGAGTTGCTTTAAGCAATTATAACATTCAGTCGTTACAATAGCTGCGCCACTCTTTTCTATGTTCTGACATTTTTTCTCCAACAAGGCATCCGATGTTTCCGGATAATCGCTCGGGAAGAAGCAAGGCCCGCCACAGCACACATCAGCGCCAGACATCTCAACATAATCACCGGCTGTTTTCAGAAGTTCACGAGGCTCCTTTTTAATACCTTGATTTCTGCCCAAGTGACACGGATCATGATAGGTTATCTGTTCCTCGTGTTTTTCTGGCGAATAGCCAATTTTGGCTAAATACTCGGATAATGAAAATACCTTTTTGCTAAAGGCAACTGCCCGTTCACTCCATTCCGGATCATTTGCCAGATATGATGCGACTTTTTTCAGCGTATCGCTGCAACAAGCACAGTCAGAAACAATGGTATCAACATCTTCAAAAAGTTGGATGTTTTGTTTAGCATCTTCGATAAAAAGGTCCACATGACCGCGAGTTAGAGCAGGCAGGCCACAGCATTCGTTGTTAATCAATTCAACTTCGGCTACGCGACTTAAAAGTTCTACTGTTTTAACTGCAGTATCAATTGCATCAAGTCGTGCCTGACAGCCAAAGAAATAAGCTACTTTACGTTCATTTTCTATTTCTGGTCCTTCTATTTCTGCACAGCGTTCACACAATGCGTCAAAAGCTTCATTCATTATTTCTTTTTCTTCAGCAGAGTAATCGAAAGGTTTATTGGATAAATGAACTAATTTTTGTCTGGTTTTCAACATTACTTCAGGTACTTTAACTTTGCTGGCGCAAACATCCATACAGGCACCGCAAAGCAAGCAATAATCAACTGCTTCCAAAATATCCTCTTCAGGAGCAACACCGCCTTTAGTAAGAGCACGAGCTGCATTTACCATACCGCGTGCGCCACAGGCCTCACGGCTATTTACAGCAAAAACAGGACAAACCAACAAGCAATTACCGCAACGATCACACTTACTGGCTATTTCATGAATTTCCTTGAGCAATTCTGTGTTTTTATCAGTCATGGATAGCTTCCTCCTCCGGCCATACTTTGCCTGGGTTAAGTATTCCTTTTGGGTCCAGCGCTTTTTTGATTGATTTCAAAACATCTACACCCGCTTCACCCAACGCATCTTTCAAATAATTTTGTTTGGTTATGCCAATGCCATGTTCACCTGAAAGTGTGCCGCCTAATTCAAGCGTAGCTGCAAAAACTTCATCAACTGCCTTATGTACAACTTTTGCCTGTTCAGGATCTGACATATCACAAAGAATCGATGGATGCAAATTGCCATCACCGGCATGACCATAAACTGCAAAATCAAGATTATATTTATTGACGATCGTACGAATGCGTCTGACAATTTCAGGGAACTCATTGCGTGGCACTGAAATATCTTCGCTTACGCGATCTGGAGCCAAAGCGCCGACAGCAGGGCTCAAGGCACGTCTGATAGCCCAAAGGTCATCAGCTTCCTGAGCCGTTTTAGCGATGCGCAGCTCAACTACACCATTCACATTCGCTATTTTCTCAATTTGTTCTGCTTGTTTTTTTATTTCGTATTCTTCTGAGCCATCTACTTCAGTTACTATGCACGCTTGAACTGTATCTGGGAAATCGAATTTGCGATTTTTCGCTATGGCTTTAAGGCATGTCCTGTCCATCAATTCAGCCGAGGCAGGCACAATACCTGCTTGCAGCATTTGGTGAATCGTGTCACAAGCACCATCCAATGTTGGGAACATCAATAGAAGCGTATTGCGGAATTTAGGCATAGGTATAAGACGAAGGATCGCCTTAGTTACAATACCCAAGGTGCCCTCTGAGCCTACTATCAGCTGGGTCATATTATAGCCCGTTACATTTTTAATTGATTTACCGCCGGTCTTTATGATTCTTCCGTCAGCAAGTACTACTTCCAAACCCATAACGAAATTATGTGTTACGCCATATTTAACAGCACGCATACCGCCTGCATCTTCAGCAATATTGCCGCCAATTGTCGAAAACTTGAAACTTGCCGGGTCTGGAGGATAAAACAGGCCCTTTTGCGCGCAAAGATTGTAGATATCACCGGTACGCACTCCTGCCTCAACAGTAATCATCATATTTTTTTGATCTAATTCTATAACTGAAGTCATGCGGTCAAGGCAAAGCACAATGCCCCCTTTAAGAGGAATTGAACCGCCGGTACGACCGCTTGCAGTTCCACGTGCAGTTACAGGTATAGCATTTGCATAAGCGATTTTCATCACTTCTGCAACTTCCTCTGTAGTACGCGGCCTTACAACCAAATCAGGCATACTGGCTGGAAACAACGGCACGAAAGATGAATCGTATGAGTAACCAAAACGATCCAAATCTGAATCCAAGGTATGCTCTTTGCCAACAATATTGCGGATTTTTTGAACAACTTCTTGTGTTATCATTGCGAGCCTCCAATAGTTTAATTTACCTAGCTTTGATAATAACAAAAAACATCATAATTATAAATAGAAAGATTAAAAAATATTCTGATTCAGTAACTATTATTCAGAATATACGGCTTAAGTTTTCTACTCTTAAGATAGAAACCGATGCCTTAGTGTAAATGTCAGAAAAAATAGTGCGGAAGCAAAAAGAACAATTGTTGCTCCTGTTGCTGTATTCCAATAATATGACATTATTAATCCGGCAATTCCTGATAGTAAAGCAATAAAAATAGAAAAGAAATGATACTGCCTAACATTATTACTTATATTACGAGCGGCAGCCGCCGGAAGTACAAGCATGGAATTAATAATCAGCAGTCCAACCCATTGAATGCTGATAGCAACTACTATTGCCAATGCGGCTGAAAACAGCATTTCGCTCATCAAAGTATCAACACCTCTACTTGCAGCAAGTGAAGGATTTATACTAACAATAAGGATCCTATTAAATATAAAGACCCATAAGCAAATAATGACCAAAAAAACCGTCAGAATCATCATAATATCTTCTTGGCTTATACTTAGTAAATCTCCAATAAGGTAAGAAGAATACTTTGCAAAGCTTCCACTATGCGACATTATTATTAATCCTAATGCAATCGCAAATGAAGAAAAAACTCCAATTATGGTATCGTTCGAAGCCGTTGATCGGTGTTTAATAAATGTAATAATGCCTGCAAAAACTATAGAAAACAAAATTATTGCTGTCAATGGTTTAATAAAACCAAGCAATGTGCCCAAGGCTATGCCAGTAAAAGCTCCATGCCCTAACGAATCAGAGAAGAAAGCCATACGATTATTAACTACCATCGTCCCCAGAAGTCCAAAAAGTGGCATAACCAAAATTATTGCCAAAAAGGCATTTTTCATAAATGTATGGGCCACCCACGGAAATGGCAAAATGAAATCAACTAATCCATACCAACCGTCTAACACGAACATTCCCCATTTCCTGCTTTGTCTTTATCTTTTGCAGCTACCGGAAATACACTTTTAAAAATTTTTCTTGTTTGCTCATTATTAAATACTTCTTCAGGCGTACCATTACAAATAACAGTACCATCAAGTAGAATAACCCTATCAGCATACCTGCATACGAGGTCAAAATCGTGTGAAATCAAAATAATAGACAAATCATTTTTCCTGCGAAGCTCTGAAACCATATCATAAAATAATTCAAGTCCATTCTGGTCTATTCCAGACACAGGCTCATCCAAAAGCAATAAATCAGGAATAGGGTCAAGTGCCAAAGCAAGCAGCACCCTTTGTAATTCACCACCTGACAAAGCACCAAGCCTTCTATCTATAAGGTGCTCTGCCTTTACCTTCTTAAGGTCGTCACTAACCCTCTTGCGCATTTTCTGTGAACAGCATAACCACGACGGCATTCTTGCCAAGCAACTATTAAATAAATCAAGAACACTAGTAGGCGTACCCACATCAAAATTCAGATATTGCGGCACATAGCCTATACACGGGTGACCTGTATGAACACCCTTCTCATCCATGTACTTTAATTCACCGGAATGTTTAACTTCACCCAAGATTGCTTTTAGCAAAGTACTTTTACCGGCACCGTTTTTACCAATAATTGCAGTAAGTTCACCACAATGAATATGCACATTGACATTATCAAAAATTTTGGCAGCGCCAAAACTGACACCAAAATTCTCTATTTTTGTACAGCAAAGTTTGCTGCAGAGATTTTCTCTGTTTGCTTGCTTATCACCCATTATTGCAATGCCTCTTTAAGTACATCCAGATTCTTTTTCATAGTATTAATATAATCATCATACGCATCAGCTTTAGATTCGCCTGTCACTGCTGGATCAAGAGTATAGACCTTCGCTCCGGTTTCCTTTGCAATCACTTCTGCCGCTTTAGCAGGATATTGTGGTTCGGCAAATAGCGCTTTTACTTTTAATTCTTTTACCTTGTCAATTGTCTCTTCTAGTTCTTTCGGTGAAGGCTCTGTACCAGGCTCTCTTTCAATAACGTCAACGATATTAAGATTGAATTCTTTTGCAAAATAAGGAAAAGCTTCATGGAAAGTTATGATATCCTTTGTTTTTACATTATCTAAGCTTGAGTGCATGTCAGTACGCAAGGCTTCCAGCTTTTTCGTATAAACACCCGCATTATTTTTGTATTTTTCAGCATTAACAGTATCT
Source organism: uncultured Acidaminococcales bacterium (assembly GCA_964386405.1). GTDB lineage: Bacteria > Bacillota > Negativicutes > Acidaminococcales > Acidaminococcaceae > RZYP01. The sequence continues at coordinate 52,411 of CAYLRW010000002.1, forward strand.
AGTTCTGCTAATTGCTCAGCTATATTGTTAACTTGAATTATTGCATTAGAAACGCTAACCCAAACATGAGGATTTTCTTCGCCTTTTTCATCCTTCAATAAAGGTATATTCTTACTTGCATCAACTATTTTCAAATTTGGCTGTTGTTTAACCGCTTTATCAAGAAACACCTCCATGCCTGCACCGTTAACAACAAAAGCATTTGCTTTCTCAAGTTTTTGCATGTCTTCAGGAACTAACTGGTAATCATGTAAACAACCTGTTTGCGGTTTTGTCATATTTATGACCTTCACACCAGGAATATCTTTAGTAATATTTATTGTTGCAATATACATAGGATAAAAAGAAGTAACAACAGTAAAGGCCTTGCCATTTTCCTTATCTTTATCAATAGCACTATTGCGACCACATGCAGACAAAAATACAATACTTAGCGCCATAACTAAAAATACTTTAAAAATTTTATTCATTTTAAAATTTCCCCCAATTTTCATTAACTACTTTTCTATAGGAACTTATTAAATTATTTTTGACAACCACAACAATAGCCATAAAATTCAAGTGAATGAGAAACTACAGCAAAGCCATTTTTTTCGATGGTTTCTATCGCTTCTTTGCTAACTGGGCATTTTTGCAAGCATTCAATCTTTCCGCATTTGAGGCAAATAATGTGATGATGATGACCATCTCTTGAAATTTCAAAGCGATTGCCATCTTGATTAATCATCTGTATTTCATTAACAATCCCTAATTGCTTAAACAAACTAAGATTTCGATAAACGGTGTCCAAGCTTACATCCGGCTGAGATTTTTTTACGTATTCCAAAATCTGCAATGCAGTAGAAAATTGTCCGCATTCCAATAACGCATTTATAACGGCACGCCTCTGTGGCGTAATCTTTAGGCCTTTATCCCGTAAAACATCAATTACGTTATCCATGTCTCCTCCTAAATAGTAATATTATTATTTAGTATTATACGACATTATTTTAAAAGATGCTATACCTTTGAATGCTATAGACAAATAATTAATGCAAAAATAAAGGGACGGCATGTCAAGGCTTCTGCCAAGACATGCCGTCCCTTTATTTTTTCGTGTAGAATGCTATTAAACTATTCCTTGAGCTTTCATTGCTTCAGCAACTTTTATAAATCCTGCTATATTGGCACCAATGACTAAATTGTCTTTGTGTCCATATTTTTCAGCAGCTGCGCTGGAGTTTTTATAAATGTTAAGCATAATAGTTTTGAGTTTTTCATCAACTTCTTCAAAAGACCAAGCCAATCTCATGCTGTTCTGTGTCATTTCCAGACCGGAAACAGAAACACCGCCGGCATTAGCAGCTTTTGATGGTCCAAGATAAATCCCATTTGCTAACATATAATCTATTGCCTCGTTTGTGCTAGGCATATTTGAGCCTTCACATACAAATTTTATGCCATTGGCAACTATTTTCTTAGCATCTTCAATAAGGATTTCGTTTTGAGTTGCGCAAGGAATGACTATATCTACTTTGCAGCCCCAAGGTTTTTCACCTGGGTAGAATTTAGCTCCAAAACGCTCAGCATAATCTTCTACACGGTCGCGACCAGACGCTCTCATCTCAAGCATGTATTCGATTTTTTCACCGCTGACACCAGCTTCATCATACACATAGCCATCAGGTCCCGAAATAGTAACAACCTTGCCGCCTAGTTCAGTAACTTTAATGACAGTACCCCAGGAAACATTGCCAAAACCAGAGACTGCAACAGTTTTTCCAGCAAAAGAAGTGCCTTTTGCTTTAAGCATTTCCTGACAGAAATAAGCGATGCCGAAACCAGTTGCTTCCGGGCGAGTCAAGCTGCCGCCAAAGGAAAGCCCTTTACCGGTAATAACACCATTTTCATATGCGCCTTTAATTCTCTTATACTGTCCGAACAGATAGCCAACTTCTCTGCCGCCAACGCCAAGGTCGCCGGCTGGAACGTCAACATTAGGACCAATATGTCTATATAATTCTGTCATAAAACTTTGGCAAAAACGCATTACTTCCGCATCTGATTTACCTCTAGGGTCAAAATCAGAACCGCCCTTGCCGCCGCCCATAGGCAGGCTTGTTAACGAATTTTTGAAAGTCTGTTCAAAACCCAGGAATTTAATAATGCTGAGATTGACAGAAGGATGAAAACGCAGGCCGCCTTTATAAGGTCCAATCGCGCTGTTGAATTGAACACGGAAACCACGGTTTACTCTTACTTTGCCGGTATCATCAACCCATGGAACTCTGAAAATTACTTGTCTTTCTGGTTCAACTATCCGTTCCATAATTCCCAAATCAATGTATTCAGGATTTTTCTCAAGAACCGGAACCAAAGAACTAAGAACCTCTTTTACTGTTTGGTGAAATTCTGGTTCATTAGCATTTCTTTCTACCACTCTGTTATAGAGTTCATCACAATACTTCTGAGCACTTGTTGTCATTGAACAACCCTCCCAATTATTTTGCTTCCGACGGCAGTTTTTAATACTTTGTTCCACTACCATTATACGTCCTGTTGTGTATTTTGTATACGAAAAAAGTTGGAGATAAATCTCGAAAAATTTTAATGACTATTCGCTACTTATAAATAACTCCTTGAAAATTTTTGCCGTCAATCTTAACTATAAAAGGCTCCTCCCTTCTTATAAGTTTTACATACTTTGTTTGCTGCAAAACCGGCTGACTAAGCAGCCATTGCCAATCAATAGTCCCGTGTTCAGCCGCAAATGGCACGTGGAAATAACCCATACCTGTTGCCGTTAAATTATGAAAGAAATGGCTTCCTAATGACGGTTCCGGTCTTAGCTCGCGCCGTTCAACTTCCACTATAATTAAAGACTGGGACATCTGTTCCCAGGTAAGCGGTATGCCAAGCCACCTATCAGCTGTCCCTATTCTGCCAAATCCAATTAAGATACAGCGCCGTCCTTCCTTGGCCAAGAGCTTATTGAGCATGCCAATTTCTTTTGCAATCTCCATGCTTTCTTTGAGATCGAATTTTTCAGGATCGACATAAATAATATCTTTAATATCATCATAATAGCCATTGCCGATCGTTTGTTTACTATGGCACCACGTATTAATTGTATCTTCCAGATTTACCTGATGCGCCTCTCTTCCGATAACAATTGGACGTATTTGCAAAAAATTGAATTCCACAATCTGATCTTTATTCTTAGGTATATTTACTGCAAATTCAATTTCAACATCTGAGCCAAAGGCCTTCTTACCCATAAGCATCAAATCTTGTATAATTTTAGTTATTGGTATTCTGTCATATTTGAGGATGGGAGCAAAAGTAACCAACTTTAAGCCAGTATGGTTTACATTGTCATAGATGCAATCATTTTCAGCTGAATATGTGCTGCCAATATATTCTAAGGCCCCATCTTTATAAGCCTGCGAGACAGACATTTTTTCATAAATATAGCCTTCATCCGCTTGTAAAGTTAAATTGGCAGTTTTTTTAAGATTAACTGCATAGAATAAATTTTGTGCTTTACTCATCTGTTCGCGTGGGCTGGAAACTAATGGGTTCAGTTTTGGATAGGCAGGCGAAAATCGAAATGTTCGTTCACCTTCAACGATCGTTTTTCCAAAACCAAGAGCAAGGCTCACAGTGCCGTCTTCCGGTTTCATCGGATAATATGGATAGAAATTATAGGACTGTGCGACACCGGATATAGCAGGATAAAAATGTTCGCCATAGTTTTCTCCGACAAGCTCCTGAATAAGCACAGCCATTTTTTCTTCTTCTATCCTGATATCAGCATTTTTTGCATATCTTACAGGTGCCTCGTAAAACACAGATGCGTATACTAATTTAACAGCATCCGAAACTTGCTTGAAACATACTTCGTTATCATCGTTACTATTTGGAACGACATAAGTTTTGTAAATGCCAGCAAAAGGCAATATTCTTGAATCTTCCAGAATACTTGAAGACCTAACGGCTAGAGGGCACTTGATATAAAGAGTAAGTACCCGAAGATTATCCTGAATTTCTTCTGGCAGTTCCGATTCGACAAATTTTTTGGCAATTTGCGCCTCTGATGGTTGCTGGTTAATAAAAGAATACAGATCGTTATGTTCAATAAACTTTTCAAAAACCTCACTGCCTATTACAAATGAACGAGGAACCTTCACTCGTATGTCTGGGTATTTATCCGCCATATGTGCCTTGGAGATCATGGCATTCATGAAGGCAACGCCACGTGCTTTACCGCCCAAAGAACCTTTACCAAGTTTTATAAAAGCATTTTCCATATCTTTTTTGGCAAGTCCCTCAAAATTGAGTATTGAACCAGTCTGATATTTTTTAAAATAATCATTGAGAACACCCAAAATGTAATTTCTAATATCAGAAACACTTTTAATTGTTTCAACATCCAAAAATCTTAGTTTTTCTGCAACTTCAAACTCTGCACGCGCACGAAACCAACGGGAAAAATCATTATTGCCAGCATGATACTGCAAGCTTGCTTCCGGCAAATCTCTAACTATTCTTTCCAACGTAGTAATGTCATTTGCCTCGCCAATAATACGGCCATCAGGATATTTAAAGACAAATGGCCCGAAACCATAACTATCTAAAATATAGTTGCGCAAATTATGAAGCAAACTTGGTGAAGTTTTACTTAAAAAATCTATTTTTCTTGTCACAGCAACTTTTTCGTTCTCTTCATCTTCAGACTGCAACAAAAAAGGAAGATCGTTGATCATTTCCTTTACTTGCTGAGCAAGTTCAAACCCTGCTGTTTTCTTAAGACAACCACCCTTGGGGAAACGAACATCTGAAATTATTCCCAACAAATTGTAACGATACGATTCAATAATTTTAATTGCCTCTTCAAAAGTTTCTGCAAGTAAAATTTTCGGTCTGAGCCTTACCCTGAGGAGTCCATGCTTAACATTCATAGCATGCAGAACTAAGTATCTCGTTTGTGTCAAGATTTCCGTATATATGATAGGCAGAATTTGTGAATAATATACAGGTGAATCTTCAACCAGCAATATTGCCTGCACACCAAGTTTGCTGTCAGCGGCAAAGTTCTGCTGATCTTCAACATATTTAATGATTGCCAGCAGAACCTTGTTATCGCCTGACCAATGAAAAACCCTGTTAATACAGGCATTCTCCCTTATTCTTCCTATAACTTCAGGCGTTAAACGATCATAAGAAAGCATAATAATTGGTATTTCCGGATATGCTTCGTGGATTGCTCTTTCAAAGTCAAACGAACTCATATCATTTGCCCGTGACATAGAAATAACTAAGTGAATAGGAATTTTTCTTAATGTTTCAAATGCTTCCTCGCTACTAGCTACCCAGTGAATCTTTGGAATATAGGGAAGGCTCAAATCACTGAATTGATGATAAATCTTTTCGGCTAACTGACCATCTTCTTCAAGCACATAGGCATCATATTCTGTAGATATAAGCATTATTTCGGTTACTCTGAACTTGAATAAATCATCTGCGCCTGAGATACAGGATTTGGCTTCGGTATATTTCTCCATGATTTTCTCCTTTAAAGAAAAAGTGCATATTTCCAAGAATAACGTAGTCGAATTGTTAATTGTAAAAAATCGATAGTTCAAAAAACAAACTCAATTTGATATTTCACCATGTAAGAACAAAGTCCTGCTTGGCTGTAATCTTCTCAGCCTCCTCTCATCAAAAATATTTTATATGCAAACAAATATAGAGTAATTAAAATTGAATTATTTTCTTTAGGTTACTAGCAATGTGATAAAATATTATCCTAAGGAGATGAAAATATGAGAAAAAAGCTAATCGCAGCTGTAGTTTTATTATTTAGCTTTTTGTGTTTTTTATTTTTTGAAAACCAAGCAAAAACTTATTCCCCACCACAAAAAGAATATCATCGCATTGTAATCTTAAGTGATGCCCATTATCCAAGTAAATTATCAGCTGAAGAAAACGCAACTGGCAGGCAAAAAAAGATAGACAACAAATTAAGTGCCATCAACGATATTAATAGTTGGAACGATGTTGACTTGGCTGTTTTCTTAGGTGACATTGTTGAAAAATTAGGTAACAAATCAGACTATGCCCAAGCTAAAGAATTTGTTGATAAATTGACCAAGCCCAAAGCACTTATAGTCGGCAACCACGAATTTATGTATGAAGACCACTTAACAGAAAACGGTAAATTGCAATGGGCTTCACCTGAGTTGCGCGCAGCAAAGCTAGAAAGATTCAAAAATGTTTTTCAAGTAAATAATTTATATTATAGTCGCGGCATCGACAACTATCTGCTTATTTTTCTTTCTCCTGACGTAACAAACGGCAAATATCTGACAGAAATATCACTAGAGCAGTTAAGCTGGTTAGAAAAAACATTAACTGCTAATAAAACAAGTCCCACGCTGATATTTTTTCACGCTCCTTTGGCTGGAACTTTAGCATCATACAATAAAGACGCAAATACGCCAAACTTCGTTGCTCAACCTGAAAAAAAATTGCATGACTTACTAATGAATAATCCACAAATATTATTATGGGTTTCCGGTCATACGCATACTCCTGCAACAAATCCAAGCTTTGATGCACCAATAAATTTTTATGAAGGTAAAATACTTGATTTACATAATCCAACCTTAGACGGTAAAACAATCTGGACAAATTCCATATATCTTTATCCTGATAAAATTTATATAAGAACATTTAATCATCAAACAGGTGAATTTGTTGAAAGTTTAGATAGAACTATACCCGTTAACTTTACCGCTAAATAACTCCCTGGCAAAAG
>CAYLRW010000003.1:0-24718 GCA_964386405.1 uncultured Acidaminococcales bacterium
TCATTGGACCATCAGCACTTAATTCAATTGAAGCTCCTTGAACAAAAGTACCTGCGGCCATTATAATCTCATCTTGATAACCAGGTAATTCAGAAGGTACAGGTACCACATGAGCATCAACTGGCGAATTTGCTTGTATTGCTCCGCAAAAAGCGCGCAATCTCTCACGAGATTCAAGCCTGATTGCTTGTATTATATCGCTTCTTATTTCATTGCATGATGGCTTCACTTTATATCCCAACTGCTCAAAAACTGCGGCAGAAAATATAGAAGTTTTCACAGCTTGCAGAACTACATGTGGTGCAAGAAATAAACCTTGATAAAAAGCTCTGGCCGTGTCTCCAAGAGTAGCACCCATTTCACCGCCCAGGCCGGGAGCTGTAAGTCTATATGAGGCTAATTCTACCAAGTCACGTTTTCCAACAATATAACCACCTGTTGGTGCAATTCCACCACCAAGATTCTTTATCAAAGAACCAGCAATTAAATCTGCACCCACTTCAGTTGGCTCGTGTTTCTCAATAAATTCGCCATAACAATTATCGACAAAACAAAGGCAATCAGAGTTAACTGTCTTTACTGCAGAACAAATTTCACCAATTTCTGCAACAGTCAATGTTTTTCTTACGTCGCTATAACCGCAAGAACGTTGGATAAGAACCATTCGTGTTTTTGGCGTAATTAAACTTTGCAATTCCTTTATAGCAACTTTGCTGCCAGACATAGGTAATTCTTTATAAGTAACACCTATATCAGCCAACGAGCCAGGAGTCTGAACAGGGTATCCGATAATAGTTTGCATTGTGTCATAAGGAGTTCCGGTAGCTGAAATAATTTCATCACCACGGCGAAGTACGCCTAGCAACGCTACTGCCAATGCATGAGTACCGGAAACAAACTGTGAACGCACCAGCGCAGCTTCAGCATGAAAAATATCAGCGTATATCAGATCAAGCTTTTCTCTTCCTACATCAGAATAAGCATATCCTGTCGTTGGTTTCAAATAATAGTCGGAAACTTTGTGTTTACGGAAGGCTTTAATAACTTTTCTGGTATTATAAAGTGCTGCCTCTTCATACGGTAAACAATTTTTATTGACTGCATTTAAAGCATTTAGCTCTATTTCTTCAAAATTTATCATCCAGTTCACCTTTAGTCTATGTAATATTTTAGTTTAATCAACAAACTTTTGTTAATGAATCTACATAAAGTACTTTTTATATTCATTTCGCTGTTCTTCAGATAAGCGAGCTTTGATTCTGATACCATCATCACAATATTGCTGTTCTAATACAGTGCTGATTTTATGCAATTTCGCTGCTTTGTCCGTATCTGCATATGGTATCAACAATTCAGTTTCAACTGACTTTAGACTTAGATTATCAACGATCAAATTAAGAAGGTCGTGCATTCCAATTCCTCTTTTAGCAGAAATCAAAACGCTATTTTCCTCACCCTTAATTTTTTCCAATAATCCACTCTCTGAATCAACTTTATCAATTTTATTATAAACTGTTATTATTTCTTTATCAGAGGCACCTATTTCTTTTAATACTTCGTACACCGCATCAATTTGCTTTTTGTATGTTGAATGACTTATATCTACTACATGCAACAATAAGTCGGCCTCAGCAACTTCTTCCAAAGTAGATTTAAACGCACTTACCAATTGATGAGGTAAACGTTGGATAAATCCAACAGTATCAGTTAAAATGGCCTCTTGCTTATCTGGCAATGATAAATGACGAGTCGTAGGATCCAAAGTAGCAAACAGTTGGTCCTGTGCATAAATATCGGAAGCAGTCAACGTATTTAATAGAGTTGATTTACCTGAATTAGTGTAACCAACCAAAGCTATCGTAGCAATCTGATTTTTTTTACGACCAGTACGATGAAGCGTCCGCACCGATTTAACTTTTTCTATGCTTTCTTTAATGAAAGTGATACGGTCTCTTATGCGACGACGATCAATCTCAAGCTTAGTCTCGCCAGGACCTCTTGTACCAATTCCACCGCCCAGACGGGACAATACAAGACCCTTTCCAGAAAGTCTCGGGAGAGTATACTGTAGTTGAGCTAATTCAACTTGTAATTTACCTTCATTGGAACGAGCCCTTTGTGCAAAAATATCCAAGATCAATCCCGTGCGATCAATAACACGAACTCCCATCACAAGCTCTATGTTTCTCTGCTGTGCTGGCGAAAGTTCATCGTCAAAGATACATAAATCAACATCTTCTTGCCGTACAAAGAGAGCTAATTCTTCAACTTTACCTTTGCCAATAAAAAACGCCGGATCAGGTTTTTGTCTTTTTTGAGAGAATGTGCTTACAACAGTAGCCCCTGCCGTATCCGCAAGCTGCTTTAACTCTTCCAATGATTCTTCTGTAGACCATGACTGCCTAGGTCCGCCTGAATCGACAGCAACCAAAATAGCTTTTTCTGGATTTTCAGCCGATTTTGATCCTGCAGTCTGTTTCTGCATTATCTTTTCTATAGTAACAACCATATTGGCAAAATTAATTTCTTCCGCTTCAAGTAAAGAAAATGGCCCATGTTCCTGGCAGATATATTCTTCATGTTCGTCAATACCAGCAATCAAAGCAAATGAAAAACTCGATTTTGCAAAATCAGGTCCAATTACGCCTATTGCAGCCATTGCATCATACTTACCATTTTTGAGAGCAGAATAATCTACGCCACTTAATGCCGAGTTTCCGTTCAAATGTGTATGAATACAACGTACACCACTTAGCCTTATTGCCCCTCTTCGGCCTTTAAATTGCGGTAATTCGACACTTTCCTGGTGCCCTAGTGAAATATCTGTTATCTGGCCACTTCTCGTGACATAGATTGAAATTTCGCGTTTTATTTTTTCGGATATTTTAGCTAATTCTGCAGCGAGTTCCTCAGTTATGATTTGATCCTGTGGAACCTTAATTTCGTAAAGTTTTTCTATTTCTTCCAAAACAGTATCCTTGATACCCTTTTTGTTGCCACTAATTTCCGACATATTTTTCACCTTCTTTGCCAAAAACTAAATTAACCATTACTTATAAATTATACCATAAGATAAATTAAACCAAATAAATATAAAAACAGACATAAAAAAATGCCGCATATTCTGCGGCATTTTCATATTCTTACAATTATTTTCTGATATTAAGCTTGGAGATGATTGAACGATAACGCTCGATATCTTTAGCCATCAAATAATTCAAAAGGCCACGACGTTGACCAACCATTTTTAAAAGACCACGACGGGAATGATGATCTTTCTTGTGCTCTTTTAAATGTTCAGTTAAATAAGTAATACGCTCAGTCAAAATAGCGATTTGTACTTCTGGTGAACCAGTATCACCTTCGTGTACGCGGTAAGTTTCAATAAGTTCTTGCTTTCTTTCAGGTGTCAACATAATAAAATTCCTCCAATTATTCTTTAATCGCCCAAGCATTAGAAAGCGTCGGAGTGTCGCATCTCCAAGCAAGGGTCTTTTAACGCTTGTTAAGTATAGCATAACGTCACATAAATTACAACTACTTTTCTTTTTTACTAAAATACGCAGAAATTATCTTTTGGTCATTTTGCATTTGCTCAGTTAATGCAGACGGGGAATTAAACTTATGTTCTCCTCTAATATAATGTACTAACTTAACGATGATTTCTTTACCATATATATCATCTGCAAAATTAAAAATATTAATCTCTAAACGTTTTTTTTCAACATCACCAAATGTAGGACTATAACCAATATTTGCCATTCCAAAATGTTCAATGCCAGCTATCAATACTTTTGCTGCATAAACACCTTTGGCAGGAACAATTAAATCAGGATCAGAAAACTCAATATTAGCAGTAGGAAAGCCAAGACAGCCGCCACGGTTCGCCCCGGAAACAACAGTACCGGAGATTGTATAAGCGCGGCCAAGCATTTCATTTGCCAAGGTTATTTCGCCCTTCTTAATTAATTCACGTATTTTAGAACTGCTAACTACCGTTCCTTTAATTTCTATTAATTTGCGGACAATAACATCAAATCCATCCTTTTGTCCAGATTTTATTAATGTCCGTGTATTACCCTGACCATGAAAGCCATAACTATAGTTTTCACCAACTACTAAGCATTTAAAAGAAAAAACGCTTAATTTTTCTAGGAATTCATCGGGTGAAAGATGTGAAAAATAATTAGTAAATGGAATATTTACCAAAATATCAACACCAAGCTTAGCGAACAAATTTTCTTTTTCTTTATTTGAAATTAATTTAGCCGGCACGGCTTCCGGACTAATCTCGGAAAGCGGATGATTGCTGAACGTAAAAGCTAATAATTTATAATTATGTATATCAGCATATTCACGAGCAGCTTGTATTACATCACAATGACCAAGATGAAGACCGTCGAAAGTGCCGAGTGCTATAACACTGGGCCCATGTTCTATTTGTGGCCCGCAAAATTCATTAATTATTTCCATTAGCAAAACCTCATAATATCTGTGTAAAAGGATAAATTACTTTATCAGCTTTTACCATTCCATTATTAGCAGTACCTATACCAATAAAGCTACCAGCCAGTGTTTTTAAGCGATATTTTCCTTCTGTTACACCAGAAATTGAAGTTACTACTCCTTGTGAAATTCTTAAAGCTTGCTTATCAGTAAGCTTTAATTCGGGGAAATGTTCAACCGCAAACTCAACAGGCAAAATATGTTCAATAGGTGATTCTGCGATTTCTTCCAACGTTTTAGCTTCACTTACAGTAAACTTACCTGACCTGGTTCTGAGCAAAAAGCTTACAGTACCGCACATTCCTAAAGCTGCAGCAATATCTTCGCAAAGCGTTCTTATAAAAGTACCCTTTGAACATTCTACATCTAAAACCAAATAGTCGTCTTCCTGATAAACAATATCAAGTTTGTAAATAGCTATCGGTCTTGGCTCTCGTTCTATTGTGAGGCCTGCTCTCGCCAACTGATAAAGCTTCTTTCCATCGTGGCGGACGGCTGAATACATTGGAGGAATTTGCATTAAAGAACCTGTAAATTTGCTGAGGACAGTTTCTAATTCTTTACTGCTGGGTCTATAGACAGTTGAAGTTTCAATAGCATTACCGCTGTCATCTGCGGTATCAGTCTTAATACCAAATCGCAACTCTACTCTATAAGATTTAGTTTCTTCACCTGAATATTCTAATAAGCGTGTTGCCGAGCCAATGAATACTGGTAATACACCAGCAGCGTCAGGGTCAAGAGTTCCTGTATGTCCAATTTTTTTTGTTTGAAGAACTCGGCGCAAGTAACCTATTACATCATGTGAAGTCATACCAGGAGGCTTAAGTACATTTAATATGCCATCAACCATTGCAATTGCCCATTTCATCAGCAATAGCAGTTAACATAATCTCTTTTGCTTCCGTCATATTTTTATAAATCGTACAACCAGCAGCTCTCTTATGACCACCGCCACCAAAACTCAAAGCCACCTTGCTTACATCAAGGCATCGGGAACGCATACTAACCCGCGTAACATTCTTTTCCACACCTTTAAACATCATTGCAACTTCTACACCATAAATATACCGCGGATATTGTACAAAACTGTCCGTTGCAATATCAGGATTATATATTTCATGATTGATTTCAATCGTTGCAATTTTACCGCTGCACTCAAAAGCCAGCGTTTCTAAAACTTTAGAAAGTAGTTTGATGTCTTCGCGTGATTTCATTTCCAAAAAATCAGATACTACATCAGGTTCAACACCAATCGCTATTAATTCGGCAGCGCAATTCATGCAGTGTGGAGTTGTATTCGAATATTTAAAATAGCCACAGTCGGTTACAATAGCTACATAAAGGCAAAATGCCATTTGCAGATCAATTGTAATGTTTAATTCTTTAAACAGCATAAAAATAACTTCACCTGTAGCAGCAGCATCAACATCAAGATATAAATAGTCTGCAAAACCCGTATTCGAAACATGATGGTCAATGTTTAGCATCGGAGCCTTTACACAGGTTGCTGCTACACCAATGCGATCTAATGAGCTTGCATCGTTGATTACCAACAAATCAGCATTAATTACATCACCGTGTTTAAAACGAACAAATTGTTCGATGCCTGGCATAAAATTATAGTATGAAGAAATTTCGTCATCGATAGAAATAACTACATTTTTACCTTTTCTTTTCAGGCCTGCGGCTAAAGCAAGCGTAGAACCAAGGGCATCTCCATCCGGATTGATATGACTAACAATAACAATGTCTTTGGCATCTTCAAATAAAGCCGCAACTTCAGGCATAGTTAATTTTTTACTCATTTTCTATCTTCTCGTCCTTCTTTATTTTTTCCAGAAGACTCTGAATGTGAGAACTATATTCAAGAGAATTATCTTTGCAAAAAATTAAAGAAGGCGCAACTCGCAGACGAATCCTTTTTGCAATCTCGGTACGAATAAAGCCTATTGCTTTATTAAGAGCAGCCCAAACATCTTTTTTTGTCTCTTCGGGGCCGTAGAGACTGACATAGATTTTTGCAAAACTCAAATCATCAGTTAATTCAACGGCCGTTATAGAAACAAATTGGATTCGAGGATCCTTTATATCATTTAAAACAATCTTGCTTATTTCTTGTTTGATTGCTTCCTGCAATTTTTCAACGCGGAGTCTAGCCATAATATCACCTCAAAGCGCAATTATGCTTTAATTTCTTCCATTGTATAAGCTTCGAAAATGTCTCCTTCTTTGACTTCACGATATTTTTCAAGCGTAATACCGCATTCAAAGCCAGAAGCGACTTCACGAACATCATCTTTGAAACGACGTAATGATTCAATTTCGCCTTCATGAACAACTATGCCGTCACGAATTAATCGAATCTTGGATGAGCTTGTAATTTTTCCTTCCAAAACATAACAGCCGGCTATCAGCATCTTGGAAATCGTAATTACTTGTCGTACTTCCGCACGACCCTGTATTACTTCTTTGAACTTAGGAGCCAACATTCCTTTAATGGCAGCTTCAACGTCGTTCAAAGCATCGTAAATTACACGATATGTTCGAATATCAACTTTTTCTGTTTCTGCTGCCTTACGAGCATTCGCATCAGGTCTTACATTAAAACCAATTATCAAAGCGTTTGCGGCAGAAGCCAGCATAACATCTGATTCATTAATAGTACCAACACCTGCGTGAACTATTACAACCTTAACTTCTTCATTCTTTATATTAGTTAAAGACTGTTTCAAAGCCTCAATTGTACCTTGAACATCGGCCTTAACAACGATATTCAGCTCTTTCAACTCGCCTTCCTGAATGCGTTGGAAGATATCGTCAAGAGAAACTTTAGTATGTTGTTGAATTTCTTCAGTTTTCTTTTTAGCAATACGTTTTTCTGCAACTGAACGGGCGATTTTTTCATCGGTAGCGTCAAGAATATCTCCTGCCATTGGTACGTCATTAAGTCCAAGAACTTCAACCGGCGTAGATGGTGTAGCCTTCTTAACTTTTTCACCACGATCATTAATCATAGCTCTTACCTTGCCGTACGATGTACCGGCAATTATGGTATCACCAATTCTTAAGGTACCCTTTTCAATTAATACAGTAGCAACAGGTCCACGACCCTTATCAAGTTGTGCTTCAATGATGGTTCCATGAGCTGGAATATCAGGGTTTGCCTTCAAATCCTGCATTTCTGCCACAAGTAGGATCATCTCAAGCAATTCGGAGATACCTGTCTTTTTATGTGCAGAAACCGGCACCATGATAGTTTCGCCGCCCCAATCTTCCGGGATCAGCTCGAGTTCAGCCAACTGTTGTTTCACGTGGTCTGGATTAGCACCTTCGCGGTCCATTTTATTGATTGCAACAATAATAGGAACCTTAGCAGCTTTAGCATGATTAATTGCTTCAACTGTTTGAGGCATAACTCCATCATCAGCTGCAACTACAAGAATAGCCACGTCTGTTACCTGAGCACCACGAGCACGCATAGCTGTGAACGCTTCATGTCCAGGTGTGTCAAGGAATACAATCTTTTTGCCTTGATAATTTACTTGATAGGCGCCTATATGTTGTGTTATGCCACCAGCTTCGCGTGCAGTGACATGTGTTTTCCTGATTGCATCCAGCAAAGATGTCTTACCATGGTCAACATGACCCATAACAGTAATTACAGGTGGTCTTGGCAGCCTCTTTGCAGGATCATCCTCTACTTCAGGAATTTCTGTGGGATCTTCCTCAGGCGGCAAAGCTACAACCTCTACATTGAACTCAGAACCTACCAATACAGCAGTTTCAAAGTCAATATTTTGGTTGATGGTAACCATTACACCTAACATAAATAAATGCTTGATAACTTCACTGACTTCGCGTTTAATCAAATCAGCAAACTCTTTAACATTTATTGTTTCAGCAATCTCAACTCTTGTAGGTTTGACAATGTCAACAACTTTTTGTGGAACTGCTTTGGGTGCCATTCCACTGCGCTTGTTGCTTCTACCCATATGATTCTGGCTGTGCATGGGTCTGCTTCCTTTAGTAGCATAAGAACCTTGTATCGGTGGTTTATTCTCAGAACGGCCTTTATTTTGAGGTTTTTTATTGAAATCATTAGTCTGCGGTCTTACAGGTTTTGATGCTTGTTGAGTTGGTTTAGCAGTTTTTGGTTGTCCAAAACCACCAGGTTTACCAGCAGTTGTCTGGTGTACAGGTCGGTTTGCTCCACCTTGCTGCATCGGACGATTAGTACCTCCGCTTTGTTGTGGATTTTGCGGTTTGTGACTTATAAAATTACCCCCTGTACGTGTGTTACGACTATCACCTGTCATATTGTTCTGTTGCTGTGGACGTTGCCCTTGTTGAACAGGCCCGGAAGTAGCAACATTCGGTCTGCTGTTACGATCACCAGCCGGACGCTGCTGAAAATTATTATTAGGCTTTTGACCTTGATAACGATTATTTGTAGTGTTTGGAGCAAAACTCTGTCCTACATTACTGCGTTGCTGTGGCTTTTGAGTTGACACTACAGCAACATGATTATTATTATGCGGTTGTTGTTTTAAATCAACTGGTCGGTCATTTTTTACTGCGACCTGTTTTATAGATTTCTCGTTATTGATTTTATCACTACCTTTTAAATTGTTTGTATTAGCTGCATGTTGCGCTGTTGTGGTACCAGTATTTGTACTGATATTCACTTTAACAGATGGTTTGTCAGCTTTCCGCTCAAATGTTTTTACAACAATTTTTCTGACATCATCATCTACACTACTCATATGATTCTTAACCTGTACATCATTGCGACTTAAAATATCAATGATAACTTTACTTGTTGTATCAAATTCTTTTGCTATTTCAAAAACTCTATACTTACCCATTCGTCCACCTCCAAACATTTAGTTGGGCATTAATCTTTCATCATGTTGGCGAAATTTGCGTCCAGCAAAGCAACCGCAGTTCTTTTTGCCTTACCAATTGCCAGTCCAAGTTGTTCGCGATCCAAAACTTCTAAAGTTTTGACACCATAGAGGCCAGCCATATAATATATATCCTTTTTTGAATTATCTGAAGCATCACTCGCAATTATTAGAAGTTTTACTTTGCCACTCTTTAGAGCAGATTTTACAGCAAAATCACCAGAAGCGATTTTACCAGCTTTTTGTGCCAACCCAAGCGCAAAAATAACACTTCTCTCATTGCTCATTATTTAATTCCTCTAGTAGTTTTTCATAAATTTCGGTTCCTATGTTAACATCCAAAGCCTTTTCAAGCCTTTTTTCCTTTACAGCTTTTGTTATACACTCGTTTGTTGGACAGACATAGGCGCCTCTGCCAGGTTTTTTACCAATTTTATCAATTGAAACTTCACCTTCAACAGAACGTACAACCCTAATTAATTCCTTTTTATCTTTCATATTATTACAGCCAACACATCTACGCTGTGGTATTTTTTTAAGCTTCATCGTTCTCACTGTCCTCTAAACTAACAACATTTTGGAAGTCACCTGCAGCAACGGCTTGCGTCTCACTTTTAATATCTATTTTCCAACCTGTCAGTTTTGCTGCAAGTCTAGCGTTTTGACCTTCTTTACCAATAGCAAGTGACAGCTGGTAATCAGGTACCACCACACGGCAAATCTTCTCGTTTTCATCTGCTACAGCCATCAGAACTTTAGCAGGAGAAAGAGCATTAGCAACGTATTGTTCGGGGTTCGTACTATACTTAACAATATCAATTTTCTCGCCGCGAAGTTCATTGACGATAGTTTGTACACGCATCCCTTTCTGCCCTACACATGCACCTACAGGATCAATATTTTCATCTTTTGTGTAGACAGAGATTTTGGAACGCATGCCTGGTTCACGAGCGACCGATTTAATTTCAACTAAACCATCATGAATTTCAGGAACTTCAAGCTCGAAAAGACGTTTCAGCAAACCTGGATGAGTTCTGGAAACCATTATTTGCGGTCCCTTATTGGTTTTCTTGACTTCAACAATATAAGTTTTAATTCTATCATGATGTTGGTAAACTTCACCAGGAATTTGTTCATTAGGCATTAAAATAGCTTCTGCTCTGCCTAAATCGATATAAACATTGCGGTTCTCCAAACGTTGTACAACACCGTTTACAATATCGTTCTCACGGCTTGAAAACTTCTCGAAAACCATGCCTCTTTCAGCCTCACGAATTCTTTGTACAACAACTTGTTTCGCATTTTGGGCTGCAATTCTACCAAAGTTTTTCGGCGTGACTTCAATTTCAACTATATCGTCAACTTCGTAATTCGGGTTAATCTTCCTAGCATCAGCAAGGTCGATCTCTTGCGCTGAATCAGTAGCATTTTCAACGATGCATTTTCTTGCGTAAACATGAATTTCACCTGTTTGTTTGTTTAAATCTACACGCACATTTTGTGAAGAACCAAAATTCTTTTTATATGCAGTTATTAAAGCTTCTTCAACCGCTTGGTATAAAAGCTCTGGAGATATTCCTTTCTCCTTTCCTAATTCAATTATCGCTTGTACGAAATCTGCATTCACTTAAAAACTCCTCCTGTTAATAAAATTTAAAAATCAATATGCGGTCGTATGCTTGCAATTAATTTACGTTCAATAATTACGCTCTGCTCATTATATGAAAGAGTAACATTATCAGCATCATGAGCAACAAGTATAGCTTCAATCGCTTTACTACCATTCCAAGGCGTAAAAAATAGCAAATCCACTTTTTTGCCATATGCTCTGATAAAATCTTTATCCTTTTTTAAAGGTCTATCAATTCCCGGTGAAGAAACCTCAAGATAATATTTGTCCTTAATGGGATCCTTCTCATCTAAAAGTTTAGTAAGTTTCTCACTGACGTACTGGCAATCATCAATTTCAATTCCACCCGGCTTGTCAATATAAACACGCAGATACCACTCTTTTTCCCGCACATATTCAATGTCAACAAGATCTAAATCCGTTCCTTCAATAATAGGCAAAACTAATGCAGTAATCAATTCTTCAAGTTTTTCCCTTTGCATAAAAGACACCTCCCTGCTCTTTTGTTAAAAAGGGCCGTTAGTAGACGAAAGAGTGGGTCACAAACCCACTCTTCCAATTAAAACATAATTCATCTTTATACATTATAACATTACACCTATGATATGACAAGTAGTATTACCCTTAACCAAATAACCCAATCTGATCAGTTTCTGGCATTCCTTCAAGCGAACCGTGTGCTGCAAGAGCATCAACTGCAGACTTTGGTATGCCAGCACGGGTTTTTAAATCCTCTTGAGAAATAAAAGGCTGTCCTTCTCTGGCTTTGGCAATATTATCCGCAGCAGTTTCCCCGATGCCAGCCAGCCCAGCTAACGGAGGAAGCAGGCCATTGGAAGTAACAATGAACTTGTGCGGATCGGATTTGTATATGTCCACACGTTGAAATTCATAGCCCCGACTTATCATTTCAATTGCCAATTCCATATAGGTGGCAGTATCTTTATCATTGACTTTCGCCGCATTACCAAGTGAATACACTTCTTTGACGAATTTTTTCATATAATCAATACCATTCAAAACAAGAGCGGCATCAAATTTTGGTGCTCTTACTGTGAAATAAGCAGCATAGAATTCTTTCGGATAATGCACCTTACAGTAAGCAATCCTGTAAGCCATCATTACGTAGGCAACAGCATGGGCCTTTGGAAATAAATATTGGACTTTGTGACAGGATTCAATGTACCACTCTGGCACATTGGCTTTCTTCATGCTATCCAATAAATCAGGAGGTAGTCCTTGCTTATGAGCCTTACCTTTTCTGCAGGCCTCCATTATTTTAAATGCTTTGCTGGGGTCAACACCTTTCGCTATCAATGATGTCATTATATCGTCTCTGGTTGAGATAGTATCATCAACCGGTATACCTGATTTAATTAGATCCTGGGCATTATTTAGCCAAACATCTGTACCATGTGAATAGCCGCTGACGCGAACTATATCACTAAAATTCTTCGGCTGAACATCCTTAATCATCTGTCTGACAAAATGTGTACCAAATTCAGGTATACCATAAGTTCCTACTTCACTGTTTATTTGTCCAGCAGTAACGCCGAGTGCCTCCGTGGAAGAAAACAATGACATAGTTTCAGGATCACCAAATGGGATGCTTTTTGCAGGTATTCCAATCATGTCCTCCAGCATACGTATAACGGTCGGATCATCGTGCCCGAGTATGTCCAGTTTTACCAGCCTGTCATTAATTGAGTGATAATCAAAATGCGTTGTAATAGTACCAGAATTTTTATCATCTGCTGGATATTGTACAGGAGTTATATAGTGAATATCCATATCACGTGGTACAACCATAATGCCGCCAGGGTGCTGACCTGTTGTACGTTTAATACCTGAAAACCCTGAAATAATACCATCGACAAATGCGTTTCTTACCTCTTTACCTTTGTTGTCGTAATACTTTTTGACAAAACCATAAGCCGTTTTATCAGCTATTGTTGCAATAGTGCCAGCGCGAAAAACATTATCACGGCCAAATAAATCTTCCGTGTATTTATGTGCCTGTGGCTGATATACGCCTGAAAAGTTCAAATCAATATCAGGAACTTTATCACCATTAAAACCCATAAAAACGGCAAATGGTATATCATGACCATCTCGTAGCATAAATGTTCCGCATGCAGGGCACTTCTTTTCCGGTAAATCGAATCCAGAACCATAACTGTTATCCGTAATAAATTCACTATGTCGGCACTGAGGACAACGATAATGAGGTTTCAAAGGATTAACCTCTGTAATATCAATCATCGTCGCAACCAAAGATGATCCGACTGAACCTCTGGAACCTACAAGATATCCATCATCCAAAGATTTTTTAACTAATTTATGTGCAATGAAATATAGAACAGCAAAACCATTACCGATAATAGATTTCAGTTCCATTTCAAGACGGTCATTGACAATCTGCGGTAAATCATCACCGTACCATTCATGTGCTCTTTGGTAAGTCATTTCTCTTATTTTTCTTTCTGCACCTGGAATTATCGGTGAATATAGCTGATCTCGATCAGGTATCGGCTTGAATTTTTCAACTTGCTCGCTAACCAGATTTGGGTTGGTTACAACAACTTCAATCGCTGCTTCATTCCCCAAATATCTGAATTCATCAAGCATTTCTTCTGTAGTACGTAAATACAGAGGCGCCTGCAAATCTGCGTCGCTGTAGCCTTGTCCTGCCTGCAAAATTCGGCGCAGTATTTCATCTTCAGGATTCAGAAAATGAACATCACAAGTCGCAACGACCAACTTATTAAGCTTTTTCCCAAGCAGATAAATTTTTCTGTTAATTTCCTCTAAATCAGCCGTATTTGCAATCTGCGGATATGCATTGTCGCGAACTAAAAACATATTATTAGCAACTGGTTGAATTTCTAAATAGTCATAGAAACTTGCTATTTCAATGACTTCTTCCTCGGTTCTCCCATTCAGAATAGCTTGATAAAGTTCACCTGCCTCACATGCTGAGCCAATCATCAGACCATCCCTATATTGGTTTATCAGCTCTCGTGGTATACGTGGTCTCTGCTTCGCTAAATACTTTAAATGCGAAACAGATATCAAGCGATAGAGGTTACGCAAACCTTCAGGATTCTTTGCCAAAATTATAATATGATAGGATCTCTGACTGTCTACTGTTGGCAATAAGTAACCTTCAACACCAAAAATCAATTTAAAATCAGTGTTTTCAACTTCATCATATGCAAAAGGAAATGCTTGTACAACGCCATGATCTGTAAGCGCTAAAGCCGAATGTCCCCATTTTTTGACAGTGTTCATCAGTTCTTTAATAGGCGTTACAGCATCAAGTCTGCTCATCTTGGTATGACAATGCAGTTCAACTCTCTTGAGCGTGGCTGTATCCATTCTGGTTTTTTTCTGAACGGCACATATTCCATACGGATTGAACATAACAATTTCGTCATGCTCATAACGGTCTGGTTTTACGTTACCACACACTCTGATGTTCATGCCTTTTTTTAGTTTAGACTTAAATTGGTCGCATTCCTTTTTTGGATCGGAACCTTTATCGTTGTCAGATTTAAAGTCGCCAAAACGAATTTTGAGTAACAAACCGTCCGTGTCGTCTTTAATAGCCATTTTTAATATTATTGCGCCTGTCCTTAGTTCTCGCTCTTCAAAATTGACTACTGTACCTTCAACAATAACTTTGTTCTCCTCTTCATTAACATCACAGAGCGGTCGTACTTTGCCAGTAAATCTCTTACCATAAAGCAGATCATCATTTACTTTGGTGACGGTTTTCGACTCTTCTTTATGCAAAGCACGAATGTAATCTTCATCAACTACTTCATTACTATATTCACATAAACAGTTTTCAGAAACTGAAAATTCAACTTCAACATTGTTAAGCGCAAAATCACTCTCAAGAATATCACGCAATAAAACATCAAGATGTTTTTCAGTTACATACTCAAGAATTGTATCCCCTGTAAAAAGTATACTAAGTTTCAGGTCTGCTTCCAACCATTCCGCAGCGCGCAAAAGAGGTGCTGCTTCCGAGCACCTCAATCGAACTTTAGCAATAATGTCCTCTTTGTGTTCTAAAAAAGAAAAAGGTTCTACCCTCTTATCTGTTGCTTCTTTATTCACAAGAGCGACATTTTTTAAGCCACATATATTTTTTAAAGTAAAAGCTATTTTTTCCAGCAGGTCCTGACCAATTTGTACTGAAGAATGGTATTCTATGGTCAACTTTTTCTCAATAGAGTCTATAAAAACCCTAGAAGGATTTATTTGTTCAAGTTTCTTGAGTTCTTCATCCAAAAAGTCTTGGCCATTCAGAAAAGCAAAAAAGTGACTCTTATCAGGGCAAATAGAAACTATCTCCTTCATGCTTTCCTCCATAGATTATCTAAATATGACTACACGACATTTTCTAGTGAAATAACACCATCAATTGCTTGAATACCAGCAATTATATCATTGTTATTTAGATCTTTATTGATTTTTAAAAACAATTCAAGTGAAATTGTATCCTGCATATCATCATTTTTGAGATTAATGTTTCTAACTTTAATTTTCTGCTCAGTAAGATATTTCAATATTTCACTTACCGCATCAGAGTTATTGTGGGCCACAATATGAATATAACGTCTCTCTATACGAGTCGCTCCTGGAAACTTCTTTTCCCAACCATGAAAAACAACCAGAGTGACCAACATAATAACTGTTGACGCAATGCCAATTTTTATCATGCCACCACCAATTGCCAGTCCAATAGCTGCAACCATCCAAAGACTTGCTGCCGTTGTCAAACCTCGAACAGTAAGTCCTTCATGAAGAATAGTACCAGCACCCAAAAAACCGATACCACTAACAACTTGTGCAGCAATTCTTCCTGGATCACGCGGTACGTCAAAACCGTCAAAAGCATACATGGAAACCACCATAATCAAGGCTGAACCGGTACAAACCAAAATATGTGTACGTAATCCAGCCGGTCGATCACCACTGCCTCTTTCAATGCCGACAATGCCGCCAAGAAAAGCTGCCAGAAACAAGCGCATAAGCATTTGGAAGTCAAGCGAATCAAACATTAGAAAATTCCTCCAGCATATATATTCGATAATATACTATATAAGCATAATTTTTAAAGTTTCACTAATAATTCCTTGATTGCTTTCACATAATCATCATTAAGCGGTAAGCTGAGAACTTCGCCAGTCTTTCTGATTTTAATTTCAATTTGTTTCTCCGTTAAAGTTTTAGGACCGATTACAACACGGATTGGATAACCAATCAGGTCAGCATCTTTAAATTTGACGCCAGGACGTTCTTTTCGGTCATCAATTGCAGCCTCAATTCCTACTTTAAGCAAGTTAGAATATACCTCTTCGGCCATTTGATTCGAGAGTTCATCTTTCACATTTACCGGAACAACAAGAACTTGATATGGAGCGATAGCAGCCGGCCAAATAATACCATCTGCATCATTGTTTTGCTCTATGGCAGCAGCCATTGTACGGCTTACGCCAACTCCGTAACATCCCATTACCATTGGTTTTTCTTTGCCATTTTCATCCAGGTAAGTTGCTTTAAGCGCTTCACTGTATTTCGTAAATAACTTGAAAACCTGTCCAACTTCAATACCACGGGCTTTAGAAATTTTACCGCCACAATGCGGGCAAGCGTCAGTTTCTTGAATCAATCTTATGTCAGCAATATAAGTTGGGGTGAAGTCACGACCAGGATTTACATTGAGGTAATGTTCATCACTTTTATTAGCGCCGCAGCAAAAATTATGCATATTCATTACACTGCTATCAACTACTATCATTACCTTCTCTGAATTCATACCGACAGGTCCCATATAGCCGCCAACCGTTCCAGCATTTGTGAGTTCTTCTTCTGAAGCCATCTCCAGATTGATGACATTGCATGTATTAATGACCTTAATTTCATTTACCTCATGATCACCACGGACAAAACACAAAATTAAACCCTTCTCGCTGGTATAGGCAACTGCTTTTACACTTTTCTCAATTGGTAAGTTCAGGTAACTGCAGACTTCAGCGATAGTTTTGCAATTTGGTGTTTCAACAACCTTCAACTCTTGCATGGATTCATCCGCATTGATAATCGGTGCAAGCTCCGCTTTTTCGACATTTGCTGCATAATGACAGTCATTACAGAAAACAATTTCTGCTTCGCCGCTATCAGCGATAACCATGAACTCGTGAGAACCACTTCCGCCAATAGCTCCTGAATCAGCCTCAACCGGTCTGAAATTCAGGCCGCAGCGAGTAAATATTCTGGTATATGCATCGTACATAGCTTGATAAGATTTATCCAGAGCCTCTTCATCGCGATCAAATGAATAAGCGTCCTTCATAATAAATTCTCGGCCACGCATCAAACCGAACCTTGGGCGTCGCTCATCACGGAATTTATTTTGAATTTGATAAACATTCAAGGGCAATTGGCGATATGATCTTATATCTGCTCTTATCAAGGTTGTAACCATTTCTTCATGTGTTGGTCCTAAACAAAAGTTGCGGTTATGCCTATCATTCAAGCGGAACATTTCAGCTCCATAAACATCCCAGCGGCCACTTTCCTGCCACATTTCCGCAGGTTGTACTATTGGCATTAATAATTCTTGCGCACCCGCTTGATCCATTTCTTCACGGACAATAGATTCTATTTTCTTTAAAACACGCAGCGCAAGTGGTAAATAGCTGTAAATACCACCGGCAGCCTTACGCATAAAGCCGGCTCTCAGCATTAATTGGTGGCTGACAACCTCGGCTTCTGCAGGTACTTCGCGTAATGTTGGTGCATATAATCTTGAAACTCGCATTAATTAATCTTCCTCTCAATAAGTATTTTATCAATTTCTGAAAAAAGTACGTCAATAATTTCCTCTTCACGAACTTTTTTAATGATTTTTCCTTTTTTAAAGATCAATCCCTCAGATATGCCACCTGCAATACCAATATCGGCTTCCTTGGCTTCGCCTGGGCCATTTACCACACATCCCATTACAGCGACAGTAATTGGCTCTTTAACATTTTCTAATCTTTTTTCAACTTCAAGCGCCAGTTTTTCCAGTTTAATCTGAGTTCGGCCACAAGTTGGACAAGAAATCAAAGTAGGTCCGTATTCGCGTAATCCTAAAGATTTTAATATCTGGTAGGCAACTCTTATCTCGTTTGCAGGATCACCAGTAAGAGAAACACGAATTGTATCACCTATGCCTTCCGCTAATAAAGCCCCAATGCCTACTGCCGACTTAATAATTCCAGAATTCACTGTTCCAGCTTCCGTAATTCCGACATGAAGTGGATAATCGCATTGAGCAGCCATTAACCGGTAAGCGGCAATTGTTAAAGGTACATCATGAGCCTTTAAGGAAATTTTAATATTTCTATAATCGTGACCTTCCAGGATCTTAATATGGCGCCAGGCAGCCTCAACCAAAGCTTCAGGTGTTGGGTGTCCATATTTTAGCAATATATCCTTAGGCAAGGAACCTGCGTTAACACCTATGCGTATTGGAATATTCCGATCTGATGCTTTGGCAATAACTTGTGAGACTTCCTCTTCACCACCAATATTACCAGGATTTAACCGCAGACCATCTACCCCAGAAGCAATAGCCTCCAGTGCTAGCTTATAATCAAAATGAATATCAGCAATCAAAGGAATAGAAATTTGTTCCTTAATTGCGGAAAGTGCCTGCGCCGCTTTAAAATCAGGAACGGCACAGCGTATAACATCACAACCAATAGCTGTCAATTCATTGATTTGTTTGACTGTTGCCTCCACATTTTCTGTTTTTGTATTTGTCATTGATTGAACAGAAATAGGAGCACCGCCGCCTATTAATATATTCCCCAATTTCAATTGGCGGCTATCGCGTCTATACATTTTTTCTTCCTCCGAGTTTTAAACACTATTTTGTTAAATCCATAAAGGTTGCAACTAATGTAATTGCAAGGATAAGCGAAAATCCGATCATTTGGATAGTATTCATCGTCTTTGCGCTGAGTGGCTTACCGCGCACAGCTTCTAAGCTGAGGACTATAAAATGCCCTCCATCTAAAGCTGGTATTGGCAATAAATTCATAATACCTAGATTGATGCTTAAAAATGCAACAAAATTCAATAAAGGCATTATACCTTGCTGTGCAACCTCACCAGCCATCTGAGCAACACCAATTGGCCCTGAAACATCAGCTGGTGCAGTGCCCGAAAAGATCTTAATCAAGCCATTTACCATGCCTATCATGATATTTTTGGTATAGACGACAGATAATTTTGCAGCCTCGAAAATTGACAATGACTGTTTTTCAAATTTAGGATAAACTCCTATCAGCGGTCGTTTAAATTCTTCACTATATTCAGAAACAATCTTATATTCATTTACTTTTCCATCTCTTTGAACTTCTAAAGCAACTTCCTGATTAGGATACTTCGCTAATGTTGCTACGAGCCCATCAAATGTTCCTATCTCTTCACCATTAATTGCCAAGATGCGGTCACCAGGCATTAAACCAGCTTGTGCCGCAGGCTTTCCGTGTATTACTTCGCCTATTACATTTTCGTTTACGGGCTGATCAATACCACTAATTGCAAAAATACCGAAAAACAGCAATACCGGTAGTATAAAATTCATTATCGGACCAGCAAGGATTACCAACATGCGAGAAAATATCGGTTTTGAAGTAAAGCCATCTATAGTTGGTTCCTCATCAGGATCCATACCAGCAATCTTGTTATATCCCCCTAAAGGGATTAAACGCAAAGAATACTGAGTGTCACCTTCAGTTGTCTGATATATTTTGGGGCCAAAGCCGACTGCAAATTCGTCTACTCGCATACCCGTAAGTTTTGCAGTAATAAAATGTCCAAATTCATGTACAGTCACTAAAACACCAAAAACAAAAATTGCAGCTAATATTGTAGTCAAAAGTTGTCCTCCCAACCTGTCTAATTCAGTTTTCTTATAGCTAACCTAGCATTAACCCTTGATTCTTTATCAATAACTTCAATATCATCTATTGTAGGATTGGCAATACCGACATGCGTATCCAAAGTCTTAAACACAATTGCAGGAATATCCACAAATTTAATTTTCCCCGCTAAAAAGGCAAAAACGGCTTCTTCATTAGCAGCGTTGAAGGCACATGGCGCAGTTCCGCCATTTTTGCCACATTCAACCGCAAGTCGAAGTAGTGGGAAAGTATCAATATCCGGCTGTTCAAACGTTAAAGGAGACGCTTTAACAAGATCAAGTTGCCCAAAAGCATTATCCCATCTTTTTGGAAATGAAAGAGCGTATTGTATCGGCAGTTTCATATCCGTAAGTCCCATTTGAGCAATTACAGAACCATCCTGAAACTCTACAAGAGAATGTACTACGCTCTGAGGGTGCACAACCACTTCTATTTTATCGTAATCAATACCAAAAAGCCAGTGAGCCTCAATAACTTCAAGGCCTTTATTTGCTAATGTAGCAGAATCTACGGTAATTTTCTTGCCCATACTCCATTTAGGATGTTTCAAACATTGTTCCAAAGATACATTCTCTAAGTCACTTTTTTGTTTACCTCTGAAAGGACCACCTGAAGCGGTAATCAATAAACGCTTGATTTCCTCAAATCTTTCACCGTTAAGCGACTGAAAGATAGCACTGTGTTCACTATCAACAGGCAATAAGGAAACTCCATTTCTTTTAACTGCTTCGATGAAGAGTCCTCCAGCCGCTACAAGAGTCTCTTTATTAGCTAAAGCAATATTTTTTTTATGTTCTACGGCTGCCAAAGTTGAGCGCAACCCGGCGTAGCCAGAGACAGCGGCTACTACTGTATCAATATTGCAATAAGTAGCAGTAGCCAGAAGACCTTCTTCGCCCGATAATATTTCTGTTTTACCATGATAGCGATTTCTAAGTCGTTTTGCA
Organism: uncultured Acidaminococcales bacterium; assembly: GCA_964386405.1. GTDB lineage: Bacteria > Bacillota > Negativicutes > Acidaminococcales > Acidaminococcaceae > RZYP01. Next base: position 20,984 of record CAYLRW010000003.1, read on the forward strand.
GCATCATCGTCAAATACAGCAGCTATATCCGGATTAAATTCGCTGATTTGTTGTTCCAAAAGCTCATCATTATTATGTGCCGCAAGAGCTCCTATTTTAACCTGCTCTGGATTGGCTCTAGCCACATCTAACGTTTGCCTACCTATTGAACCGGTACTGCCCATCACAGCAATTGTTTTCACCATCTTAAGAAGCCCACCTTTTATCAGCTTATAGGAAAATATAAAGAATGAAATAATAAGTAATAGGTATCGCGAACAAAACGCTGTCAAAGCGATCTAAAACGCCCCCATGCCCTGGGAAAACTTTACCTGAATCTTTGACACCAAATGATCTTTTTAATAAAGATTCTACCAAATCTCCCAATGGAGCAAATATCGCAATTATCATAGACAAAATAAATGTTTTTAAAATGTCAAAGGCAAGCAAATAAACGCCTAAATACATTACAACAATTATACAGCCAATAAAGCCAGCAACTGCACCTTCAATACTCTTCTTCGGACTAACAGCCTGACAAAGAGGCCTCTTACCAAAAGCGCAGCCAAAAATATAGGCAAAAGTATCACTAGCCCAAGTACCAAAAAGAACTAGCCAAAGAAACGCTTCTCCTAAAGGCATATTGCCTATGCCGTTAACAGTAACCGCAGATGAAGACACTTCACGTAACATCGTAAAATGGGAAAACAGTAAACCGACATATAAAACTGAAAATGAGGAAAGGGCCACTTCTGGTGCCCAATTCCCACGTTTATGGTAATATAATCCCTCCAGCATAATAGAAATTATAGCTGCTGTCAGAATTGGTACAAGAGTATCTTTGAAACCGAACGCAGGCACTATATTTAAGAGGGCAACAGCCGTGCCGCTTGTAAGGTAATAAACTTTGTACCCCTTGCTAAGCATCATCACCCGGAACTCATACCAGCCAATAATTGCTAAAAGAAGAACTGCTGCAGCAAATATTAAACCACCGCTTCTGATCAAAAAAAATGCTGCCGTGACGCCCACTATGGCAGTAAATGTACGTTTTAACATATCACACCCACTTGCTTATTTGGTATTTAAACCACCGAAACGGCGGTCGCGTTTTTGAAAATCTCTCACTGCTTGTAAAAAATACTCACTAGAGAAATCAGGCCAATATATTTCTGTATTCCAAATCTCGGCATATGCAATTTGCCACAACATAAAATTGCTTACCCTAGAATCACCGCCAGTTCTTATTAATAAATCAAGCGGTGGTAAATCTTTCGTATATAAATAATTTTCAAAGCTCGTCAAATTTATTTCATCAATTGAGAGAAGACCATCTTTTACTTCAGCAGCAATTTTTTTAACTGCCTGCAGAATCTCAGCCTGCCCTCCATAGTTAATTGCTAAATTAAGTATAATTCCAGTATTATGTTTTGTTTGCTGAATAGCATTATCCATTTTTTCCTGTACATTTTTTGGTAAACCCTCACGGCTCCCCATAAAACGTACACAAACATTATTTTTCTGAAAAGTTTCAATCTCATTTGTCAGATAACGGTCTAATAGTTTCATTATAAAATTAACCTCAGCAGCCGGCCTCTTCCAGTTTTCTGTGGAAAAAGCATAAGCGCTAAGCGCTTTTACACCAATATTATCAGCAATGCGTACAATCTCTTTTAGTCTTTCAGCACCTGCATAATGACCATAAGTACGTGGTTTCCCCTGCTCCTTCGCCCATCTCCCATTACCATCCATAATAACGGCAACATGCTGAGGAATAATTCTAGGATCAATAAAACTATCTATCAATTTTTTGGGAACCCGTTGCTCACTATTCGTTGTTTCAAATATTTTCTTAAGCATAATATCGCACCGCCGTTAATAACTAATAATAGAAAACAGGCGCAACCCCCTCAAACTCAAGGGGGTTGCGCATTTCATTTACTCATTCAGGTTGTTTAATCGCACCTACTGGGCAAACAGAAGCGCATGCACCACACTCAACACATTCAGCTTCAGTGATTTTATACTTGGCGCCATCTTCTACGATAGCACCTACTGGGCATGTACCAGCGCATGTTCCACAGCCAACGCATTCTTCTTCATTAATTTTGTATGCCATTTATTCATTGCACCTCCCTTCGAAATCTATATGAGCTTATTAAACAGATTGTTTGATCTGCAGCCAACGATTGTCGAACAACGTAAAGTGTTGGCACACCTTCACATTCTTCCGGAATCATTCTTGGTGGTTTTGTTACTTTGACATGATACTTTAGACCGAGTTTATTTAAAACATCAATTGCCATGTCCAATCTATAAGCAAGCAAATCAGGAATGTTCAAAATCAATTATTCACACTTCCATAACTTCTTTTTCTTTATGTGCCATGATAACATCTATTTCTTTAATAAACTTATCAGTGGTTTTCTGCATTTCATCAGTAGCTTTTTTTGCTTCATCTTCAGTTATTTCTTTAGCTTTTTCAATTTTCTTGATTAAATCATTTGCTTCTCTTCTGACATTTCGGATAACTATCCTGCTGTCCTCAGATTTCTTGTGGACTACTTTCACAAGTTCTTTCCTGCGTTCTTCAGTCAGCTGCGGCAGGTTTAATCTGATAACTGTACCATCATTATTCGGGTTTAAACCCAAATCAGATTTCATTATGGCTTTTTCAATATCCTTTAATAAAGCTCTTTCCCAAGGTTGAATTATAATCATGCGTGGCTCAGGAACAGTGACATTAGCTACCTGACTTACAGGTGTAGGTGTGCCATAATAATCAACAAGGACCTTTTCAAGAAGTGACGGAGTTGCTCGGCCAGCTCTGACTGTAGCAAGATCTGCTCTCAAAAGTTCAATGGTCTTATTCATCTTAAAATTCGTTTGTTCCATAACATCGCTAATCGTGGTCATTTATATCCCTCCAACCAAAGTTCCGATATGTTCTCCCAAAGCTGCTTTAAGAATATTTCCCGGTTTATCAATATTAAAAACAACAATAGGTATCTTATTATCCATGCACAAACTGATTGCGGTCGAATCCATAACGCCTAAATTACGTTGTATGACTTCAATATAGTCAAGAGTTTCAAACTTTTTCGCTTCTGGATGTTTAGCAGGGTCAAGGTCATAAACGCCATCAACACCTTTTTTAGCCATGAGAATAACATCTGCTTCTATCTCAGCCGCTCTAAGTGCTGCAGTAGTATCAGTGGAAAAATAAGGATTGCCTGTTCCAGCTGCAAAAATAACAACACGGCCTTTTTCCATATGCCTGATAGCTCTGCGTCTGATATAAGGCTCAGCAATCTGTCGCATTTCAATTGCAGTCTGTACTCTTGTTACAACTCCGCGGTTTTCCATAGCATCTTGCAATGCCAAGGAATTGATAACCGTTGCCAGCATGCCCATGTAATCTGCTGTAGCTCTATCCATGCCTTTTGCACTACCAGAAAGTCCTCTCCATATATTTCCACCGCCGTTAACAATCGCAACCTCAAATCCAGCAGCTAAAACATCTTGAATTTGCTTTGCAATAGAGTCTACTACTTCTGGATCAATACCAAAACCTTTATCACCAGCTAGCGCTTCTCCGCTCAACTTCAATATCACACGTTTAAATTTTGCATTATTTGGCAATTTTTATTACCTCCTACCAAGATCCCTATTCAATTTAGTTTCTACAAGCTTATTAAATTTCCTCTTTACGAAGAGAAAACATTTTAAATTTATCACAATTAAAAATCATTGTTT
>CAYLRW010000003.1:24818-39846 GCA_964386405.1 uncultured Acidaminococcales bacterium
TTGTTTTTATATCAGATTTTTATTTTACAAACGACATAACTTCAGCAGCAAAGTCAGTTTCTTTTTTCTCAATGCCTTCACCTAAATAATAGCGGGTAAAACGGCGGATTGAGATATTTTCACCAATCTTAGCGATGCTTTCAGTAATCAAATCGCTGATAGTTTTGTCTGGATCCTTGACGAAGTCTTGATCAAGCAGGCAAACTTCTTTATAGTATTTTTCAATACGGCCAGTAACCATTTTTTCAATGATTTTTTCCGGTTTTCCTTCATTACGAGCTTGCTCGGAAAGAACTTCTTTCTCGTGTTCAAGTTCGTTTGTCGGTACTTCTTCGCGCTTCAAGTATGTTGGGTTTGCAGCAGCTATATGCATTGCAATATCCTTAGCTAAAGTCTTGAAAGCATCGGTTTTGGCAACGAAATCGGTTTCGCAGTTAACTTCAACCAAAACACCAATTCTGCCACCTGCATGGATGTAAGCTTCTACAAGACCTTCAGCCGCTACACGGCCAGCCTTTTTAGCTGCAGCAGCTAAACCTTTTTCACGCAGAAAATCAATTGCCTTATCAATGTCACCAGAAGTTTCTGTTAAAGCTTTTTTACAATCCATCATGCCAGCGCCAGTACGCTCGCGTAATTCTTTTACCAAAGCAGCAGTAATTTCAGCCATAAAAATTTTTCCTCCCCTTTTCAACTACCAGTCAAATGGTTGAACTATTCTTCTGTTTCTTCAGAGCCTTGAACTTCTTCAGTTTCTGCAACTGCTGCAGTTTCTTCTACTTGCATACCTTGACGGCCTTCCAAAACAGCATCAGCCATTTTTGCAGTCAAAAGTTTTACTGCGCGAATTGCGTCATCGTTTGCAGGAATAACGTGATCAATTTCATCAGGATCACAGTTGGTGTCAACGGTAGCAACGATAGGAATGTTCAATTTATGTGCTTCCAAAACTGCAATGTGCTCTTTGCGTGGGTCAACTATGAACAAAGCGCCAGGCAGTTTTTTCATATCTTTGATACCGCCAAGATATTTTGTAAGTTTATCCATCTCATGACGAAGTCCGAGAACTTCTTTCTTCGGCAACAGTTCAAAAGTTCCGTTAGCTTCCATTTCTTCCAATTTGCGTAAACGGTTGATACGAGCTTGAATAGTTTTGAAGTTAGTCATCATGCCGCCGAGCCATCTTTCATTGACATAAAACATGTTGCAGCGAATAGCTTCATCACGCATAGCATCCTGAGCTTGTTTTTTAGTACCTACAAATAAAATGCTTTCGCCGCGAGACGCTACTTCACGAATGAAATTGTAAGCTTCTTCAACTTTCTTAACGGTTTTTTGCAAGTCAATAATGTAAATACCGTTTCTTTCAGTGAAGATGTATGGAGCCATCTTCGGGTTCCAGCGTCTGGTCTGATGACCAAAATGTACACCAGCCTCAAGTAGTTGTTTCATAGAAATAATTGCCATTTAAAATTCCTCCTGTTTTTTCCTCCACGGATTTTTTTCGCCGTTAACCAGAACATATTATTCTGGACAGATGACGTAGTACTCCGCGTGTGTTTTTAACCGAACGTAATTATATCATAAAGTAGATATTGAAACAAGAGGCACCATACATTAGACCTTAATCAAAACGCAAATATGCATAAAATAATCTCATACCAGCGTATGTATACAATATTTTAGTAGTAAAGCCGTTGCCAATAACATCTTATTGTGATAAATTATACGTTAATAATATATTATAATTTAATTATATAGAATTCTATACATAATTTTTGATATTCACGTACTAAAATTTTTCTTCGTTTTAATGAATGTTTAGCTGCAGTTTCTAAAATGAAACCTTCGTCCTGCAAAATATGCAGGACGTTTTTTCTAGCTTATTTTTATTCAAATTTTGAAAGGCGGTTTTTACGTATGTCAACATTCGATTTTAACTCCGTAGTTTCACCATTTATTAAGGCATTACCACCATCAGGCTTAGCAAAATTTCTGGAAATTACAGCCAATAATCCGAATATTGTCCCGCTAAGTGTAGGTGAGCCTGATTTCGATATTCCTGAGAAAGTAAAAGAAGCTTGCATCAACAGTATTAATACTGGTAAAAGTACCTATACTTCAACCTTAGGTCTTTTGGAACTAAGAGAAGCAATTGCTGAAGATACTTTTAAGAATTATGGCGTAAAATATGATCCCAAAACGGAAATTATGGTAACAGTCGGCGTCAGCGAGGCTCTTTATGTAGTTATTCGCTCTATTTTGGCTCCGGGAGATGAAATAATAATTCCCGAACCATGTTATGTAGCTAACAAAGCATGCATTATCTTATCCGGTGCTAAACCAGTTCCTGTGGAAACCTTTTTAGAAAACAATTTTGTACCTACTATCGAAGATTTGGAAAAGGCTCTAACTTCTAAAACCAAGGCTATTCTCTTAGGATACCCTAATAATCCCACCGGTGCTATAATCAGCAAAGAGCAAATCAAACAAATTGGTGATTGGGCTGCCAAACACAACCTTGTAATAGTTTCCGACGAATTATATGCTCATCTTACTTATGGCAACAAAAAACATACGATGTTCACTGCCTACCCAGAATTTCGTGATCGTACAATAGTTCTGAATGGTTTCTCCAAAGCTTATGCGATGACCGGTTTGCGTCTAGGCTATATCACAGCTCCTTCTGCAATCATCAGCGCAATGAACTTGCTCCATCAAAATGTTGTTCTATGTGCCAATTCTACAGCTCAATACGGTGCAATCGCAGCTTTAAAGTATTGTCAAAAAGACGTGGAAGCAATGGTTGCAGAATATGACGCACGCAGAAAAATAATGATAGCTGCCTTTAAAGCAATGAATATTCCACTCTACTCTCCAGAAGGTGCTTTTTACGTATTTCCATGCATCAAAGAAACAGGACTGACAAGCATGGAATTCGTAGAAAAACTTTTAGATGAAGAAGATGTATTGGTAATACCTGGAAGTATCTTCGGCAACAGCGGCGAAGGCTTCATCCGTTGTTCCTACGCTTATTCACAAGAAAACCTTAAAATTGCTCTTGAGCGCATAGCTAAATTTATCAATAAGTACAGAAAATAAGTTCCTCAAAAAAAAAGCGAACTTCCGGTTTTAAACCGAAAGTTCGCTTTTATTTTTTGCTCAGCGCGGCTCAATAAGCAGCTTAATAGCTGTTCTCTGCCCGCCTTCAATTTCAATTTCGATAAATGCCGGAATACAGATTAGATCCATACCACTAGGAGCAACAAATCCGCGGGCAATGGCAACTGCCTTAATTGCCTGATTAAGTGCTCCAGCACCAATTGCCTGCATTTCTGCCCTTCCATGCTCACGTAAAACACCTGCAAGAGCTCCTGCTACAGAATTTGGGTTAGACTTTGCCGATACTTTTAGTACGTCCATTAAAATACCCCTCCCCCGATTCACTTGCATATATTGAACACAGTAGTAGTTCGTTATAAAAATCAGTTATCCTGCAATTAAATACTAATATACAGTATACATTTATAAAATAATAAAATTTAGTATCAATCTTTTCTTAAGAGATACATATAGAGAGCACACAAAGTTTTAGCATCAAAAATAGTCTCAGCTAAAAGCATTTTTAATACATCTTCTTGACCTACCGTTACCACTTCAATGAACTCATCATCATCAGTGTGCTGTTCATGCAGTTCAAGATCTTCGGCCAAATAAATATGAATAATTTCGTCCGTAAACCCAGGGGTTGTAGCTATCGTTGTTAATTTGCTCCACTTTGATGCTGAGTAGCCAGTTTCTTCTGAAAGCTCTCTTATCGCGCATTCTAAAGGATCTTCATTCAATTCCAGTTTTCCAGCCGGTATTTCATAAAGGACAGAATCCAAAGGATACCTATACTGCTTAGCGAAGACAATACTTCCGTTTTTCAAAATCGGTAAAATCGCAACTGCTCCCGGATGATGCACCAACTCTCTGGTAGCCTCTTTACCATTTGGCAATATAACTTTGTCGACAGCAATCTTAAGAAATTTACCATCAAAAACAGTTTCCGTTGATAAATGCTTTTCCCACAACATGTTCTTTTCAAACAAACTCAAAATGCTCTTTACCCCCTATGGTCCTACTAGACACTACTTTTAATATCGTGTTTAATTTTTTCAGCCATTAGCAATAACTGTTCAGCATTAATCCTTGATGCCTCCGAAATATTATTGCCGCCGGCCATGCGCATTATTTCCGTTACTCGTTCCTGCACATCAAGAGGTTTAACTAAAGTGCTTGTTTTATTGTTCTCTACTACCTTTTCAATATATAAATGATTATCCGCAAAAGTTGCTATCTGCGCCAAATGCGTAATACAAAGAACCTGTCTTACAGTAGCAATAACTGCAATTTTTTCCGCCATTTTTTGTGCTGTTACGCCACCCACGCCAGTATCAATTTCATCAAAAACCATAGTCGGAACGCCAGATTTCTCCAATAAAACAGTCTTAATCGCCAATGCTATTCTTGATAGTTCTCCGCCTGAGGCTACTTTAGAAAGCAGTTTTGCTTCCTGCCCAAGATTGGCAGTGAAATAAAATTGAGCCTCATCAGTGCCGTACGGACCAAGCTCAGCTTTTTTTGTTAATATCACCTGAAATCTACCTTGTGGCATTGCAAGATCCCTAATGTGCTGCGTTACTAATTTTTCAAACTTATCAGCAATTGCTGTTCTTGTAGAAGTCAATTCAAGAGCTTTCTTTTTTAATGCCTCGGACAAAACTCTCAGCTGTGATTTTTTGTTATCAATGCGATCTGTTATTAAAGACAACTCATTGAGCTGTTCTTTTGCGTTAGACAAATAATCCTTAATTTCCTCAAATGAATTACCATATTTTTTCTTCAGACGATACCACAGATCAAGTCTTTCCTGCACTTCTATCAAATATGCAGGATCAAAATCATCTTTTTCAATGTAGTTGCTTAAGCTTTGTCTGGCATCTTCTAATGTCAGCCATGCATTATCAAAAGCACCATAAAAACCCTCTAATTCCTTATCGTATGCCAAGGCTGAAGATATCTTATCACGTGCCTCACTCAGGCTGTCCAGAACTCCCTGAATGCCGTTTTCATTGCCATTCAGCAAGTCATAAGCAGCGGCTGCAGCTGTCATAATCTTAGTACTGTTAGTTAATTTTTTTGCTGTTTCCTGCAGAGATTCTTCTTCACCTGAAAACAATTTTGCAGACTCAATTTCATTAATCTCCCATTCTAGTCGTTCACTAATTTTTTCGCGGTCAACATTTTGAGAGTTTAGTCTATCAAGTTCCTGACTGATACTAATGTAATCATTATATTTTGCTTTATAATCACTCAACAAATCATCAATATCTTCGGAACCATACAAATCAATTAAATTTAAGGGTTCACCAGCTTTTAATAATCTCTGGTTCTCATGTTGTCCGTGTATGTCAATAAGCTGCTCGCTAAGCTTTTGAAGCAAACCTAAAGGAACTTGCACACCATTAACCATCGTAACGCTTTTACCAGATTTAAGAACTTTCCTACGTAAAAATAAGAAATCCTCATCTACTTCTATTCCATAGTCGAGCAGAATTGGCAAAATTGTCTGCAAGCCAGAAATATCAAAGACAGCTTGTACCCAATAATGATCCTCACCATCTCGGATATATTCTGCTGATGCCCTGCTGCCTAAGGCAATACCAAGAGCATCTATTAATATTGACTTCCCAGCACCTGTTTCACCCGAAAATACATTAAAGCCAGGTTCTAATTCTATTCTAGTGTCTGCAATTAAGGCAAAATTATGAATATGTAATGACTTCAGCATATTTTCACCATCTTCACATTAAATATGCATATTTAAGCGAGCTGTAAAGGTTGGAATATTATCACGATTATCTACAGCAACGAAAATAGTATCATCGCCGGCAACCGTTCCCAATACTTCCGGCCATTTCATATAATCTATACCATAAGCCACTGCTTGTGCTGTACCAGGCAGAGTACGAATTACAACTAAATTTTCAGAAATACCAATGCTTAATATTGAATCCTGAAAAGTACGCTCTAGTCTGCCTTGAGATAAAATCATCCCATGTTCCTTTGGAAACGCATATCTGTAGCCGCCGCTTGCATCAGGAATTTTAATAAGCATTAATTCTTTGATGTCGCGTGAAACCGTAGCTTGAGTAACATCAATACCGCTATTGCGTAATGCCTGTGCTAAATCATCCTGAGTCTCAATTACCATGGCTTCAATGATTTCTTTGATTTTTTCATGTCTGGCAATTTTCATAAATATCACCCCTTAATCATCCTTGGAACTTCGTTGTTTCTTCGCCTCTACGTAACTTTTCCTGCCATGTTTCGTAATAAGTTGACGGATAAATATGAAGAAATTGAACACTAAGTGGACTTTTTTGGATAACAACTTTTTCTTTTTCCGTTATACGTTTAATATTGATTCCGTCGGCAGAAAGATACCATTCATCACATGGCGGCATAACACTAATTTCAATTTGATCAGACATTGGAATAATTAGCGGTCTGGTTTCCAATGAATGTGCACAGATTGGTGTCAATATACTAACGTCCAGACCAGGATAAACTATTGGACCGCCAGCAGCCAATGAATAAGCTGTTGATCCTGTGGCAGTTGCAACTATAACGCCGTCAGACGGGTAAACCACCGACTTCTGACCCGCTATTCTGACATCTAATCTAGCCAACCTGGAAAAATGTCCTTTTGTCAGCACAAAATCATTAAGAGCATGTGCGCACAGAACTTCATGTTGATTCTTGTCATATACAATAGCCTGCAACATACTACGTTCTTCAACCCAGAAATCTCCGTCTCTGACTTTGAGGATTGCTGCCTCCATTTGCGGGAATTCTACTTCAGTTAAAAATCCTAACTTGCCAAAATTTATTCCAAAAACTGGTATATTCAACGATGCTGCATATCTAGTCATTCTCAGCAATGTTCCATCACCACCCAAAGACATAGCGGCAGTAAAACACTGCATAGATGAAAAATCTTCCGGTGAATACCCTTTGCACGCATATTCTTCAGCAATGCCATATGGCAAAATTGGTTCAATGTTATTATTTCGGCAGAAATCAACGACATGCCTCAATACATTAAGAACGCTACTCTTTTCTAGATTAGGGAAAATCCCTAATACTAATCTCATAAGCTCTTCTCCTCTGCTGTGTCCTTTAAATTTCCATGCGACAAAGCAACAATTTGACTTATCCTGTCATAACTAATGTTCTCATTTTCATTCAAAGTCAAATATAGCAAGTACTCAATATTACCTTCGGGGCCTTTAATGGGTGAATAATCCAAACCGCCTATACCAAATTTCTCTTCTTTTGCCATTTCTATTACTTTTTCTATAACTTCTTCATGTACTTTCGGTTCACGAACAACGCCTTTTTTGCCTACTTTATCTCTGCCGGCTTCAAATTGCGGCTTTATTAACGCTATAACACAACCATCAGTACTTAAAAGTTTTCTTACTGCCGGCAGTACTTTATCCAGTGAAATAAAGGCAACATCAATAGTTGCTATTTGTATTTTTTCTGGTAGTGATGTTTCATCCAGATATCTGACATTTGTTCTTTCCATATTAACTACACGTTCATCGTTGCGCAGGCTCCAAGCCAGTTGTCCATAGCCGACATCAATCGCATATACTTTACGTGCACCATTTTGCAGCGAACAATCAGTAAATCCACCTGTTGAAGCACCTATATCAGCAACAGTTTTATCATTAAGCGAGATAGGAAAGACTTTCAAGGCTTTCTCAAGCTTTAAACCGCCACGGCTAACATAAGGAAGCTTATTACCGATAATCTTTATCTTAACTTCATCAGTAACTTGGGTACCTGGTTTATCTATTTTAAGGTCATTAACCAAAATCTGACCAGCCATAATAGCCGATTGCGCCTTAGAACGAGTATCAAAAAATCCTTGTTCCACTAAGACTGTATCTAAACGTTTTTTTGCCACACAGATCCCCCATTTTCCTCTGCTAACCATTCAGTAATGTGTTTAGTAATACCAGGCACGTCCAACTCAATATCTCTTAAAAGTAACTTTTTATCACCTTGCGGAACAAGCATATCGGGAATTCCTAAAGTAAGTATTCGGCAATCTCGTAAAACATCATTGTTATTAAGTATTTCTAAGATTTCCGAGCCAACACCACCTGCAAGCGCATTTTCTTCCATTACTACCAAATTATTATAGTTAGAAGCACATTTAAGTAACAATTCTTCATCCAGCGGTTTTATAAAACGAATATTAACTACACCAGTATCAATACCAAATTTGCGCAATTGTGAAGCAACGGCTACGGCTGGTTCTACCATACTGCCAGCGGCCCAAATACAAACATCCTTACCTTTTTTTATCTCTTCAGCTGTGCCATAGGGTAATAGCCGTAAATCTTCTTCACATGCTACACCAAGACCGCAGCCTCTTGGATAGCGAATAGCGACCGGTCGTTTTAGTTCAAGCGCAGTGTAAAGCATATGCCGCAATTCGTTTTCATCCTTCGGAGCCATAATTGTCATGTCTGGCATCATTCTCAGATATGAATAATCGAAAATGCCATGATGCGTATAGCCATCATCACCAACTAAACCAGCTCTGTCCAAACAAAAAACAACAGGAAGATTCTGCATGCATACATCATGCAGAACTTGATCATAGGCCCTTTGCAAAAATGTGGAATAGATTGCTACAACAGGCTGCATATTATTAGCTGCCAAACCAGCTGCCATTGTTACTGCATGCTGTTCGGCAATACCCACGTCAAAAGCTCTTTCCGGGTATTTATTGAAAAATTCTGTTAAACCAGTGCCATCACGCATAGCTGCAGTGATAGCGACAATATTTGAGTTGTTTTCAGCAATCTTAACTAATGTAGCGCCAAATACTTCGGTATATGTTTTAGGTGCACCCTCTATTTTAATCTTTTCACCTGTTGTTATGTCAAAAGCGCCGGTACCATGAAATTTATCTGGATTAGCTTCAGCAGGTAGATATCCTTTCCCTTTTTTGGTAATAACATGCACCAAAACAGGTTTATCAATCTTCTTTGCACGTTCCATAATATCAATAAGACCATCAAGATTATGTCCATCAACAGGTCCAATATAGGTAAAGCCAAGTTGCTCAAAAAGCATACCTGGTGCTAGGAAATACTTTAAAGTATCTTTAACGCGTCGTACTGTTTTTGCAACATGTTCACCAATTGATGGTATGCTTTTAATTAAACTCTCAACATCTGTTTTAAGATGCGAATAGGTTGGGTCAGTTCTTAACCTGCAAAGATATTCGGAAAGAGCGCCTACATTTTCAGAAATAGACATTTCATTATCATTAAGAATAACTATGATCTTTTTTTGCAATACGCCTGCATTATTCAATGCTTCTATCGCCATACCGCCTGTAAGAGCACCATCGCCAATGACAGCAATAACATTGTAGTCATCACCTTTAAGGTCACGCGCAACAGCCATACCTAAAGCAGCGGAAATAGATGTACTGGAGTGTCCAGTTCCAAAAGCATCGTGCTTACTTTCGCTCCTTTTAGGAAAACCTGAAAGGCCGCCGTATTGACGCAAGGAAGAAAACATTTCTCTCCTGCCGGTTATAATTTTATGAACATATGCTTGATGCCCTACGTCCCATACAATCTTATCGGTTGGTGTATTGAAAACCTTATGCAAAGCTAATGTCAATTCAACTACACCTAAATTAGGAGCTAAATGCCCGCCCGTTTTTGAAATAACATTAACCAACAACTTTCTGATTTCCTGTGCCAGCTTAGTCATTTCTTCAATATTTAGTTTTTTTACATCGGTTGGCGAATCAATTCTATTTAGAAACTGCACTAGATAATCCTTCCTTTTTAAAGGTATACGAAACAAAAAAAATACATGATAATTAAGATCGGCGATTACAAATCATATTTGCGATGCAACGCAGCGATTCGGCATTCTCACCAAAAATTTCAAGACAACGCAAGGCCTCATTTATTGTTTTTTCAGCCAGCGCTTTAGCGCCATCTAAACTATAAAGAGTTACATATGTAGTTTTTGCGTTTTTCTCATCGCTGCCTGCTGTTTTTCCCATTTCCTGCAAATTGCCTTCCACATCAAGAACATCGTCGGTTATTTGAAATGCTAAACCAATTAAATCGGCAAATTTTGTCAGTGCAAGTAACTGTTGACTGTCAGCTCCTGCAAGGCGTGCGCCTGATCGGATAGCAGCAATAAACATAGCTCCTGTTTTAGCAGCATGCAATGTATTTAGCTCTGTAACAGATATCTCTTTGCCTTCAGCGTCAATGTCAAGAGCCTGCCCGCCTACCATTCCATAATTGCCGGCACACATAGATACTTCCCTTATGGTTTCAATGAGAACATCGGGACTGACATTTTTCTGTTCGAGCATAACTTCAAAAGCAAGAGTAAGAAGTGCATCCCCAGCAAGCAATGCCATTGCATCGCCATAAACCTTGTGGTTCGTTAATCTTCCTCTTCTGTAATCATCATTATCCATTAAAGGCAAATCATCGTGAATTAAAGAATAAGTATGAATCATTTCCAAACCGCAAGCAACAGGAAGATAGTTGTAACCATTGCCACCGATCGTATCTGCCGTCGCCATCAAAAGAAGTGGACGTATACGCTTGCCACCAGCTAAAAGGCTATACTTCATAGCCTCATCCACACGCGATATTCCTTTTTTTTGCATACGTTTTTCCAAAAAATTATTTACTAGATTTTTTCTATCTTCATAATATTTCGCAAAATCCATTCTATTCTTCAACCTCTCCAAATGGCACATATTTATAATTCTCATCATTAGTAGCGATTACTTTTTGAACCTCTTGCTGTGCAGTATTTAATTTAGCATGACATATCTGGCTTAATTCTACACCCTCTTTAAAAACTTCTAATGCCTCTTCCAAAGATAAGTCCCCGCTCTCTAATAATTGTACGTTTGTTTCAAGTTTACTCAGAGCTTCTTCAAATTTTAAGTCTTTAATCTTCTTTTTTGCTGGCATAGTATTTTACCGCCTTTTCACATCAGTCACAGCCGATAAGATAAATCCATCTTTTGTAACAGTTTCAATTGACTCACCATTATTTACTGCTTTTATAGTTTTAATAATTGTTCCATCTGTTTTTCTTGCTATACTATAACCTCTGCTCATAATATTCAAAGGACTGGCAGCATCAAGTCTTGTCAAAAGCAATGCATATTTATGATCGTATGCTTGTTGTACTACATTCATTGACAAAAAAATGCGATTCAAACAGTTGTCGACTGCAATTTTTTTGTCAGCTAACCATCTATCAGGCTCTTTAAAAATCAAAGCATTGGAGATTTCTAAAAGTTTACTTTCACTTCTTCCAAGGATTGAGGTTACCGCACGAATATTTCTTTGCTTCAATTGTTCAAGGTGTCTGAGAAGTTCCCAAACATTTGGGACAACTATTTCAGCAGCTTGTGATGGGGTAGCCGCTCGTCGATCTGCAGCAAAATCAGCTAGAGTAAAATCAGTTTCATGACCAATTGCGGTTACTACCGGAATTTCCGAAGAGGCAATTGCCCGAACAACCCTTTCTTCATTGAAGGCCCACAAATCTTCTATAGATCCACCACCGCGCCCTACTATAAGAACATCTGCCAGCTTGTGTTTATTCATAAAATTAATTGCTTTTACTATTTCGCCGCCAGCCTCTTCGCCTTGTACCTTAACAGGGAAAAACACTAATTTTACGCCAGGGCAGCGCCGCTTCGAAACAGTTATTATGTCGTGAATAGCAGCACCTGCTTGAGATGTTATAACACCGATCTTTTGCGGTTGAGTCGGTATTTCCCTTTTCCTTTCAGAAGCAAATAGCCCTTCCTTTTCGAGCTTCTGTTTCAATTTTTCGTAGGCTATCATTAAATCGCCAGCGCCGCTGGCAATCATTATATCAACATACAACTGGTAAATACCATCACGTTCGTAAACACCAATACGCCCAATAGCCAGAACCTTATCTCCGTCTTTAGGAGAAAATTTGAGTTCAGCAGCTCTGCCTCGAAACATAACTGCCTTGATAACACTATCCTTATCCTTTAATGTAAAATAGCAATGCCCTGAAGCATATCTACGAAAGTTAGAAACCTCACCTCTAAGCTGAATATTAAAAAACTCAGTGCGAGTTTCTATCAATTGTTTTATTATCTTATTAACATCACTAACCGTGTAAATATTATCGATCATCGCATTTCTCCAACATTTTTCTTGCTGCAGCAGCACAGCCAACTGCATTATCAGAACTATACTGCGAATCTGGTACATAAAGCATTATGTTATGCTCAGCAAGTTTTCCGTTGATATGTTTTCTTATATATTTATTAGCAGTCACACCCCCTACCAAAAGAACATCCGATATCGGATGCTTTTTAGCGGCATTTAAAATACAACGGGCAAATGATTCTGCTAAAGAGTATTCAACACCACGAGCAATTTTTGCGGGAGCAATACCAGCGTCAAGTGCTCTTAAAGCAGCTGTTGCCGGACCGGAAAGGCTAATCTCGCAGCCTTTTACTGCAACTGGCAGTGAGTATATCTCCTCACTTTGTGCAGCAAGTTTCTCAAGTTCAGCACCAGCAGGAAACTGTAATCCTAATGCAACACCAACTCTATCGACATATTGTCCAGCATGCAAATCAATACTGCCACCAATTTCGTTAAGCCGAAAATTCCCTGTAGCTTGCGGTTCAGCTAATATCAAATCCGTTGTCCCACCTGAAGCGTGTAACATTAAAAAATCAGAGCAAATCTTAAACCCAGATGACCAAATCCCAGCTTCAAGATGATTCTCCTGGTGACTTATTGGGATCAATTCCGCCTTTAATATAGATGCCAAAGACCTTGCTAATCCGTATCCAGACAAAAAAGCCGGCATATATGAGTCTTCTATCGGTCTTGGTTGTTTGGAAACGCCAATGCCGATAATCTTCATATCATGCCGGTGAAAGATCTTTTCTATTAACTCCGGCAGGTTGCGAGTGTGCTGAAAAACCATTTCAGATTGAGCCAAGCCACGCCTTCCAGGTTTGACTTCTAAAATACGGCGCACCTCATCAACCAAATTCCCCTGCCTGTCAAGAACTGCTACAGATGTTGTGTAGCAGCTTGTATCTATACCTAAATATCCCTCAAATGCTACCATGGTTCTTGACCATCTTTCCTAGAACGCCATTAATAAAACGGCCTGAATCCTCTGTGCCATATTTCTTTGCAACTTCAACTGCTTCATTGATTGCAACTGATGAAGCAATAGCTTCTGGCGACAGAAAAATTTCATAAATTGCAATACGCAAAATGTTACGGTCTACAGCAGGCATACGATCAACTGCCCAATCAATAGCATAAGCAGTTATTTTGGCATCAATGGCATCTAAGTTAGTAATTATACCATCCAAAAGAGCCAATGCATATGCATCCTCATCTTCAGAAACTTCACCTTCTTTAGCAGCGGTAAAAGCAGCCAGCGGCTCAGTGTCTTTTGAAAAATCTATTTGGAACAAACTTTTTAAAACAAGTTCACGTGCATTTCTACGACTCATATTTTTCCTCTTTCGTAATTATTATCTATGATGTCCTGGTGGCAAAAGGCGGTCAAGCACATCCATTAAATCTTCCTTGTTGTCTATTCGTTTACCAAGCAAATATCCTGCTGTAATACATATCAACAAGAAGATAGTCTGGAAAAAACCCAGAATTAAGAACATCGCGCCGATAGTCAAACCAAACAAAGACCCTACGAGACGTCCTCTGTAATTTTCCCAAAGATTTTGCAATATCTCAGAAAACATAAATCTATCTCCTCTCCCTTTGATTGATTATTTTTTTGCTTGAATATGTTTGAAAAATACTTCAATATCTTTGACTTCCACTCCCAAAGTCGACATAACACTCTTACGTATGACCTGTTTCATCTCATCAGTAGTATCAGGAATATTTATTGCTGGTTCAATGGAAGAATTAATTCTTAAATTTAAAGCATTATCAATCATCTTCGCCGAAGCTTTAGCATCGTGGACACCATAAATATCATTAGCAAGCTCTGAAACATAATCTTCGACAGCATTTTTGCTGACATGAATCTTACCTTCTTTGTCATCACCCAGTAAAAGTGTGCTTACCCCTGTACCACCAAGTCCTGTTACTAATAAACGAAGGCTAACCAACAAAAGAACAACACCACCAACAGCATATTCCCATTTACCTGGTATTGTAGCGCAAAAAGCATAAACTGTCGTGGGAGCAATTATTTGCAGCGCAAATAAAACTAAGAAGACTGCTACTACAGCCATCAAGATAGTGTATAAGGTTAAAATAATCCTATCTGGTATACCCATACTTAAAATCCCTCTTTCCTGTGACTACTTTATAAATTATCTTGCTCTTCAATTTCTTTTGCTACTCGTCGGGAAATTCCTTGTACATGTATATCAACAGCAGCAACTTCAAAACCGGTCATACTTTCTACTGCTTCTTTAACTTTTTCCTGAATTTCAATGGCTACTTCTGGTATACAAATGCCATACTCAATAATAACATAAATCTCAACCGTAACAGTTTTACCTGCAACTATAACTTTAACACCCTTAGAAAAGTTTTTCTTGCCAAGAAGTTCAGCAATACCTCCAGCCAATCCTCCGCTCATACCTGCTACGCCTGCTACTTCAGTAGCAGCTAATCCTGCAACTATACTTATTACTTCATCAGCAATTTTTACAGAACCAACTTCTTCAGGTATATCACCTTGTTCATTTCCTTCTATTTTTGCTTGTTCAATATCCTGGTCCTCATTCATGGCTGGCCCTCCTTGAACTAAATGAAAAAAAAGTACAACGTTATTGTTTAATTATACCATAGGTTCCCATGCAATGCCACGTAAAGAGAATTAACAAAGTATATATTCAATTATAAAT
>CAYLRW010000004.1:0-39339 GCA_964386405.1 uncultured Acidaminococcales bacterium
GTAATTGTATCATTAGTTTCATCTGATTGCAAGCGATAGATAAAAAAGCGGCTATGCCTATCGCTGAAAAACTAATTTTTATGGCGATAAAGATACGACAGGCCTACTGCAAGTCAGCAACTGCCTGTTTACAGCCGATTAGTCGCGTGTGTTAAATGAAGTGCAAAGAACCTTCGAAGAGGCGATGGTTAAAGAAGTGACGGGCTTGCTGCACATCAGCGACCGACTGCTTGCAGGCGAATTGTCGCGTGTGGAAGCGGCCAGAGGAACTCTTCAACCATTGCCGATAGAATGAGCAGCGATTTTTTTGCGTTTGGAAACGGCCAGAGGAACTCTTTCGCCCTTGTCCTACTGGATAAATATTAAAAAAACGGTTATGCCAATACTTGACCGCAGAAAATAAATTTCTGAGTATCGACATAACCGTTTTTTAGCAATTTATTTTTGTTCAGGATCGACAAAATCCTGCAACACAGCGCCAGGCGCCACCATCGGAATAACCAAATCACACTGGTCAATGACAGCTTCAATCACAAAAGGCTTCTTAGCCTCTTTGGCCTGCGCGAGTGCCGCCTTGAACTCTTCACAGGTTTTTGCTGTCACGCCATCCGCCCCACAGGATTGCGCAAAGGCAACAAAGTCGAATGGTGTCAGGATTGTCGAGGAGTAACGTTTGTCATAGAATATTTGCTGCCATTGTCTGACCATGCCCAGACAGCAATTGTTGATCACGATGCTGACTAGCGGCAAGCCTTCGTTAACTGCAGTATAAAGTTCCATACCCGTCATCTTGAAACCACCATCACCGGCAATATGTACTACTTGCGCTTCTTTTCTCGCCAGCTTTGCTCCGATGGCCGCAGGCAGGCCGTAACCCATCGTGCCGCAGCCACCTGAAGTCAAGTGATGTCTTGGTTCGTCAATCAGTAAATGCTGGGCAGCCCACATCTGATTCTGACCGACATCAGTTACAAAGATGGTATCAGTGCCTTGATAGTTGCGGTTAAGCTCCGTCATCAGCCAGGGAGCAGTTAGTTTATCGCCCTTCTTTGCTGATTGGTCTTCTGTTTCCGCCCAGGCACGAATGGATTCCCACCAGGGTTTGATTGCGAGTTTGTTCACTCTTGCCGTTAATGTAGTGAGCGTATCTTTCAGATTGCCGACTAATGGCAGCGCCGTCATCACATTTTTATCAACTTCCGAAGGATCTATGTCCAGTTGGATGATAGTTTTTTTCGAAACGTAGCGATTGCGGTCGCCGGTAACGCGTTCACTGAAACGACTGCCGGCAACCACAAGTACATCAGCATTGGCAACTGCCATATTAGAAGCTATATGACCATGCATCCCGGTCAGACCAAGCGCTTGCTCATCACTGCCTGGAAAAACGCCAAGCCCCATCAAAGTACTGACTACCGGCATACCCGTCTTTTTGGCAAAGGCGATAACTTCCTGTTCAGCAGCACTGTGAACAGCACCGCCACCGACCAGCAATACAGGCCGCTCGGCATTATTGATGGTTACTGCCGCTGCTTTGAGAACGTCTTCAATATTTTCTGCAGTCTGTGTCTCTTCCGGATCTGCTTCCGGTTCCAGCCATTCTACTTCACCGCTCTGAATACTGCTTGGTATATCAACCAGTACAGGTCCCGGCCGGCCTTCCTTTGCCAAGCGAAACGCCTGTCTTAAAGTTGGCAGCAAATCCTCCGGTCTGCGCACCAGCACATTATATTTGGTTATAGGAATCGTCACGCCGACGATGTCAATCTCCTGAAAAGAATCACGACCCAAATGCTGAACCTGCACCTGTCCTGTTATCGCTACCAGTGGTACCGAATCAAGATAAGCAGTAGCTAGTCCCGTAACAATATTGGTGGCCCCCGGACCGGAAGTGGCTATGCAGACTCCCGTCCGGCCGCTGGCCCGCGCATACCCATCGGCTGCATGAATAGCACCCTGTTCATGTACTGTCAACACATTATGCAAGGGGGCGTCGTACAAAGCGTTATATAAAGGGATGACCTGGCCGCCGGGATAACCGAAAACCGTATCAACTCCTTGCTCCAACAAAATTTTAACGATTGCTTGCGCTCCTGATAGCTTCATCTTTTTTGTTTTCCCTTCTCTACTGTAATTAAAATTTAGATAGCTTTCTTTTGTACGGAGTAACCCATGGAAACCGCCATGATGGCAACCTGTTTGGCTAAAATTTTGACCGCCTGCTCAGCACAAGCTGTGAATAAGGTTATGCGCAGCTCTAATTCTTTGGCATCTTTTGAAGTGCTCATGCGCAAATCCTTGACGCCTAATCCCTGCTGTGCCAACACGCGCAGAACCCGCGGCAACAAAGTCTCTTCATTTTTTGCTTTTACCACTAAAGTGTCTGACATTGTAATTCCTCCTCGAATTTTGTTTTGTGATGGACAGTTGGAAAAAATAAAAACGCCCCTGCCTAAGCAGGGGCGTAAAATACGCGGTACCACCCTAATTTATTACTCTTTTGCACCAGTCCATCAACCGGCTCAAGCCTAACGTGCTTGTGACGCATCATGCTACTAGGTTTACCTTTCGCTGACGAGTTCATGGGTGATTTACTCGACCAGGGCTCTGTACCGATTTCCACCAACCATCGGCTCTCTGTGACTTTGCATCCTGACTTTCTTCCCAATCATAACCTTTAAATAACTCTATGAAGTTAGAAATATTATCCTATCTGGCTGACTTTTTGTCAATCCGTGTGTAAGAAAAATATTTGTTAAGCAAGTAACACTTTTAGTGGATTTTAACAGTTTTTTAAATATTTTTCCACCATTATTGTAATCTTCTCATGGTATGTGTCTTTGTTAGCAGCCAAAACAGCTTGAATTTTCTCCGCGAAGCTGCCATCCGTTGGCGATAATAGCTTACCGTAAAGGCTGGCATATAGGCTTGCTTTTTCCGACGCAGGAACTAGCTCAACAGCTTCGGCTTTGGCAACCCCTGCAAAGTCAGCCATCTCAGCCAGCAGAGCCGGGTCCTTCTCCGCAATGCACTGCAGCACGCTCAGCCATAAAATATTTTCGAATTTAAAATAAACCCTGTTTTTCAATACTTTGGCAATCGCACTGAAATCTTCTGCCAGCAAATCGGCATTGGCAATGCTTAGCTTATAATTGCAAGCTTCTGCAATAGCGGCATGAACAGCGATATCCTCCTCTAAAGCTTTCTTTTCAATGGCGGCATCGAGTCCGATGGCAGTCAATTTCACTTTGTTGCGTGTCAGTTCAAAACCAACCAGATAATGTTCTTCCGGTGTAATTGTTTTGCCTTCTTTTGATAAGAAAAGTTCAAAATCAATATCCCACGGTGTATTTTTCAGATAAGAATTATACATGGACTGGGCATGCATAATGACTTCGCCATATTCCAAAACGATGCGTCTCAATACTTGTGGCGTATAATGCAGCGTCTCGCTGCCAACTTTCAGTGGTCCAGCGAGATAAGAGCCTTCTACAGCATCTCTGAATTCCTGCGGTAATTCCAGATAACGTTCTTCTACGGCGAGGTCAGTCAATCCCTCAATCTCCAGATTGATTTTATCTGAGAAATCGAGACCAAGCATGCTGTAGCCATAAAGCAATACTTTGACGAGATCCTCTTCAGAAGTCAGCTTTGTTGCGCTGGCAGCATACCCTTCTTTATAGCCTGTTGCAAAAACTCCCCAGGTAGCGGCGTCAATTGCTTCCAGAAAATTACGCTGCAGTAATGTACAGTCAACAGGTGTAAACTCTACCAAAACCGGTTTAATTTGTTTTTTGCTGAATATTGGTGCCAGGTACTCCTCGGCATTACCAAGCCAATCGCTGAAACCTAAACTCAAGCCCTTGGTTCCGCAAGCCGTTGCCCCTGTCCATTTGACAAGACGGCGTAAAGCAGCGGCATTATTGGAATTCAGTCCCATAATTTTAATAATTATGCCATTTTCCATGCTTTCGTCCTCTGCTTTGAACATAGAGACTGCCTGACATTCTTTAGTAGCTGCACAAACCAGTTTTCTGCCTTGCGGCGTTTCGACTAACGCTAGCCAGCCACCGCTGATTTCACTGAGAGAAGGTTGTATTATTTTTCCTTCACTTGCCGCTTCCATTGCTTTTATTGCCCCAATTTGTTTAATTGCCATAAACCTTTCCCTCCATCTATGTAACTTTTCGTATAAAATGTTCTCCTAAATATTATCTACATCTTAGCACTTTGATGCAAGTCCTATAAAAACAGTTTATTGCTGATTAATTTCGTCCGATTTTACTATATATTGTATTTAATTAATATTTGCAAGCCAAGTTATCAACCGTTATTAACAACTTATCAACTGTTTTTTGTGGATATCTTTTGCTATTTCCACATTATTTCCCGGGTTTTTTGCCAAAATCTTTAATATTTCCATTTTTATACACTGTTTTTCCCAACTTTATCAACAACCTGTGGATAACTTTGTTGATATTATCCACTTTTTCCACTGAACACAATATATTGGGTTAGCGCTTACGAAATTGAGCAACTGAAAAGACTAATAAACCGAGCCAAATCCAGCCGAAAGAGAGTAAGTGACTGACCGTAAATTCTTCGCCATATACAAAAATTCCCAATAACAAAGTTATCGTTGGAGACACATATTGTAAGAAGCCGACAATGCTTAAAGGCAAGAGTTTAGCACCAGCCGTAAACAAAATCAGCGGGGTGGCCGTCACAGCACCGGCACCAGCTAAAAGTAACAAGGTAAAGGTATCACTATGCTGCCAGGCAGCATTGCCCATATCAGCAAGGTAATAAAGATAGGCAAGGGCAATAGGCGAAACGACAAAAGTCTCGAGAATAATACTTGTCATGGTCTCCACAACCAACGTCTTCTTAATCAGACCATAAAGAGCGAAGCTGAGAGCAAGACTGATGGAAATCCAGGGGAAGACACCAACATTCCAGATCATACTGCCTACACCGATAGCCGCCAGAAGAACTGCTGCCTTAATAGCATTATCAAGTTTCTCGTGCAAGTAAAAAACTCCCATTAGGACGCTGACCAAGGGGTTGATGTAATAGCCCATGCTGGTTTCTATGATATGATCCGATGCAACCGCCCAGATGAAAATACCCCAATTGATGAGAATAGTTAGTCCCGCTGCTGCAAGTGCGGCACTTTTTTTCCTGTCTGTAAGAATTTGCTTTGTTTCTTCGACGAATGCCGGCCAACGGCCTGTTAGTTTCAACAAAATACCCACAAAAACCACCGACCAGAGAATTCTGTTGGCCAATATTTCAAAAGTGGCGACACCTTGAATACTTTTCCAGTAAATAGGCAGCACACCCCATATTACATAAGAACTAAGACTGAAAATTACGCCTTGACTAAAATTACCGTTTTCTTTCATATCATTCCTCTATTCTTAAGTTTTCACTCTATCATAAACGATAGTTCTGATAAATGCAACGAACCTCTTTGCAGTCAACACCTACTGATATAAAAAAAGACAAGGTCCCATAAGACCTTGTCTTTTAAAAAATTCTTGAAAACAATACAACTATTTGTCGTTGACTGACGGCATAGAACGGCTGGCGACAATATCAACACCCAAGCCGAGGATATTAGAGCAAATGACCTGACCTTCGGCAATCGGTGCTTCAACCGTAACTTTACGCAATTCTTCAGCGCAGGCAAGCACTTTTTCTTTGGGCAGACTTGTTTTGGAAACTACCGGTACCAAAGCAAGAGCACCATTTTTTACGCGTACTGTCGAAGTCAGCATCCTTTTCGGAGCCAATATCTCTTCTTGGGCATATTTTTTGCCTCTGGGGCAGGTATTGCCAACAACGTCAGTAACAACACCGTCGGTAATAGTCGCTGTCATTTCGCACCCACGCGGGCAGACAATACAGGTTAAAACACGTTTATCTACAGACATACTTACGCCTCCCGATTCAAAGCGACTGTTAGTGAGCCTTTGATTAATTTGGTTTTTTCAGCTGGCAAATCGAGGGCAATCATCTCGCTCGGTTTAGCAGCCGGCAATATTTTGCTCATAATCAAGGTATCACCACTTTTGACTTCCAATTTGACCTTGCGCTCAGGATTAGCAACACGCATAAAGAGGCGTGCAGCTTCGCCTTCCTGCGGCAGCGAAAGTTTTTGCGGTACACAGGTGCGAATCCCATTGCCAGGTTCAACCTTCACAACTGTTAATTGTTCATCCAGTTTACCCAAAGCCGTAAGCGCAGCAAATTTGCCGGCAATTTCAGCCTCTTCGGACACAAAATCAACCAAGTCATGTACATGAACAACATTGCCTGCGGCAAAAATGCCAGGCATACTGGTTTGACGGCGTTGATCAACAATTGGTCCGCTAGTCAGCGGATGCATTTCCAAATGCAAACCTCTGGACAATTCATTTTCCGGTATCAAGCCGACAGAGAGCAGCAAGGTATCACAATCAATATCAAATTCCGTACCGGCAATCGGCTGCATTTTTTCATCAACTTTGGCAACTGTGACGCCTGTTACGCGTTCATGACCGTGGATTTTCACAATAGTATGAGATAAGTACAACGGAATATTATAATCTTCCAGGCATTGAACGATATTTCTCGTCAAGCCATTGGAGAAAGGGCAAATTTCCAGGACAGCCTCAACCTTGCAGCCTTCGAGGCTCATACGGCGGGCCATAATCAAACCAATATCGCCGCTGCCGAGAATAACTATCTTTTTGCCTGGCAGGTAACCTTCCATGTTGACCATGCGCTGCGCAGCACCGGCAGTAAAAACGCCTGCAGGACGTTCGCCGGGAATGCGGATAGCGCCGCGGGTACGTTCCCTGCAGCCCATCGTCAGGATAATCGTCTTGCCTTGAACCTGCAAAAGACCTTTTTCCGGACTAACAGCAATAACTGTCTTGTCTTCAAGAATTTCCAAGACCATCGTATCAATCAAAGCCTCTATTTCAGGCTTATCTTTAATCAGTTCGATGCAGCGATAAGCGTAGCCAGGCCCGGTTAATTCTTCTTTGAAGTGATGAAGACCGAAACCGTTATGGATACATTGCTGCAGAATACCGCCCAATTCGCGGTCACGTTCAATAATCAGAATCTTTTTGGCACCATTTTCCCAGGCACTGTAAGCAGCTGAAAGACCTGCAGGGCCGCCGCCGATAATAATTACATCATAAAGCTGGTTCATTTTATGCTTCCTCCCCTGTTACTTGGTCTTTTTCGTAAAACATATGGGAATTGGCATGCTCTTTTAATACTTCAGTAACAGGAATACCCAGCTCTCTGGCTAAAATCTGAGTTACACGCGGTCCGCAGAAACCGCCTTGGCAGCGTCCCATACCTGCACGAGTCCTTCTTTTTACGCCATCAACAGTTTTGGCACCGCAAGGAGCATGGATGGCAGCAACGATTTCTGCCTCGGTAATTGTCTCGCAGCGACAGATAACGCGGCCAAACAATTTATTTTCTTTAATAACTTCTGCCTGTTTTTCTCTTGACAGACGATGAAAAATTATCTTCTCCGGCAACACGCCTTTAAAACCAGCTTTTAATACTAAATTATGATTGTCTTCGCGCAGCAGGTCAAGAACCTCTTCTGCCACAGCTGGGGCAGCTGTTAAACCAGGAGACTGCATACCGGCAGCATGAATAAGACCTTTAACTGTCGAATTTCTAATGATAAAATCACCGTTATCAGAAACAGCACGCAAACCGCAGAATTCGGTAATTGCTGCACCCATCGGCAAATTAGGCAATAATTTACGGGCAGAAGCCATGATTCTGTCCATGCCGCCCAAAGTAACCGCTCGGTCGTCTTTATCCTCTAAATCTTCAGCATTTGGCCCGACAAAGGTGTTGCCATGCGTAGTTGTACAAACCAAAATACCTTTCGATGTTTTAGTAGGTGTCGGGAAAACCACGCCGCTGACCATTGAAGCGCCAGCTGTTTTATCAAATAAGATGTATTCGCCCTTACGGGGATGAATTGTGAAACTGTCGTCTCCGGCCATCTTAGCGATGGCATCGGCATAAAGACCAGCCGCATTAATAACATAGCTGGTTTTGATAACGCCTTTGTTCGTTCTGACTGCTGCAACTTTACCATTTTCTACGTCGATACCTTCCACACGGCAATCAGTTATAACTTCGGCACCATTTTGCACTGCGCATTCCGCAAAAGCAAGAGCCATGGCAAACGGCCAGCAAACGCCGGCAGAAGGAGCCCAGAGAGCACCGGTAACGTTTTTCGACAAATTTGGTTCTTTCGCCAAAACCTGCTCAGGAGATAAAATCTCCAGGCCTTTGACACCATTTTTAACACCGCGCTCCAATAGCTCAGAAAGAGTTGCCAACTCCTCTTCGTTGGTAGCAACTACCAACGACCCTGTCCATTTGATATCCAGATCAAGCTGGTCCTCCAGTTCATGATAAAGATGATTGCCACGCACATTCATAATTGCTTTCATGCTGCCCAGCGGTGCATCAAAACCTGCGTGCAAAATTGCGCTGTTAGCCTTAGTAGTGCCAGCTGCCAAATCTGGTTCTTTTTCGACCAGTACGCTTCTTAAGTCATATTTTGACAATTCGCGTAAGATAGCTGTACCGACGATACCGCCGCCAATGACGACAACATCCGTTTCTTTTAGACAACTCATTACTTCACATCCTCAATAGATTTAAAATAAAGATTTGATTCAAAAAAATCAAACTATATAAAAATGCAACTGTATTCTATCACAAAATTTACAAAAATAGAATAAATTTATTTCTACAGTCCACCTGGGCTTATTTTTGTCCCGTTGTGACAGATAAAACGGGGGTAATATTTACCCCCGTAAAAAATTATTCTTCGTCGTCTTCTTCCTCAACAACTGCAATGGCAACAACTTTATCGGCACCATTCAGGTCGATCAGTTTGACGCCTTGAGCATTGCGGCCGAATTTTGAAATACCGTCAGCCGTCAACCGGATAATCAGACCAGCTGCCGTTACCATAATGATTTCCTGTTGCGGCAGCAAAACAATAGCGCCTACAACATGTCCTGTTTTCTCGGTAACACGAAGATTGATGACACCTTTACCGCCGCGAGTCTGCACACGATATTCACTAATCATCGTACGTTTGCCCATACCTTCTTCGGTAGCTGTCAGAACTTCACCATTTTCAGGAACTGTATCCATGGAAACCACTATATCATCAACGCCAAGCAGGATGCCACGGACGCCATGTGCTGTTCTGCCCATCGGACGAACGTCATCCTCACTGAAGTGGATGGCCAAACCATTGCGGGTAGCCAGAATAATGCTGGAATGTCCGTCGGTCAGCTTCACATCGATCAGATCTTCGCCATCATCAAGCGTGATCGCATTCAAGCCAATCTTTCTTGTGCTGTCAAAATCAGTCAAAGTTGTTTTCTTGACTGTACCACGGTTAGTAGCCATGAATAAGAATTGATTATCCATGAATTCCTTTACCGGGATAACAGCAGTAATTTTTTCGCCGCCTTCCAAAGGAAGCAGATTGATTATAGAAGTTCCCTTCACAGTACGGCTGCCTTCAGGAATCTCATAGCCTTTTTGGCGATAAACCCTGCCCTTGTTCGTGAAGAACAGTATATTGCTATGAGTGGATCCCAGCATCAGATGCTCAATGAAGTCATCAACTTTTTTGCCGCTGCCGCCTCTGAGACCTTTGCCGCCACGCTTCTGGTTGTGGAAAGTATCCAGGCTCTGCCGTTTAATATAACCCTGATGGCTAATTGTGATGATAATGTCTTCTTCGGCAATCAAGTCCGCTATTTCGATATTACTGGTGTCAATTGTTAATTCTGTCCGACGAGCGTCGCCAAAACGTTTTTTTACTTCCAGCATATCGTCTTTAATTATGCCCAGTACTTTATGTTCATCAGCCAAAACGCTCTCCAGCCAATCAATAGTTTCGAGTACGTCGATATATTCATCATCAATTTTCTTACGTTCCAGACCAGTCAAACGCTGCAGCCTCATATCGAGGATAGCCTGCGCCTGACGCTCGCTCAAAGCAAACTTTTCGACCAAAGCAGCCTTAGCAGTTTCGGCATTAGCACTATTGCGAATGGTCGTAATAACTTCGTCCAGATGATCAAGTGCAATTTTCAAACCTTCCAGAATGTGAGCACGTTCCTTGGCTTTACCAAGTTCATAACGTGTTCTTCTGACGATTACTTCTTTTTGATGCTCAAGATAATACTCAAGAATTTGTTTCAGGTTCAGCACCATTGGCTGATTTTTAACCAGTGCCAGCATAATGATACCGAAAGAATCCTGCATCTTGGTATGTTTGTATAGTTGATTGAGTATGACATCAGGTACAACATCGTGACGCAATTCAATCACTACACGCATACCCTTACGATCGCTTTCATCGCGCAAATCAGTGATGCCATCAATGATTTTATCCTGCACCAATTGAGCGATACTTTCAATCAACCTGGCCTTATTGACCTGATATGGCAGCTCGGTAACAATGATCCGGCTTTTATTTTTCGGCATTGGTTCAATATGAGCCTTAGCTCTGATTTTTACCACACCACGGCCGGTTGTATAAGCACTGTTAATCCCTTCATTGCCAAGAATCATGGCTCCAGTTGGAAAATCCGGCCCCTTGATTGCTGTCATCAACTCCGGAATTTCCACCTCCGGATTATCAATCAGCATGATCAAACCATCTATTACTTCGCAAAGATTATGCGGAGGAATATTCGTAGCCATACCAACAGCGATACCGGAAGAACCATTTACCAGCAGGGCTGGAATTTTAGCAGGTAAAACACTTGGTTCTTTTAAGGACTCATCATAGTTTGGTACAAAATCTACGGTTTCTTTCTCAATATCTTCCAGCATTTCCTCAGCTATCTTAGCCATACGGACTTCAGTATAACGCATAGCAGCTGCAGAGTCGCCGTCGACAGAACCAAAGTTACCATGGCCGTCTACCAAGAGATATCTTGTCGAAAAATCCTGAGCAAGACGCACAATTGCGTCATATACTGAGGAATCACCATGAGGATGATACTTACCAAGAACTTCACCGACGATACGAGCCGATTTTTTGTATGGCTTATTGGAGCTCATACCTGCTTCCTGCATAGCATAAAGAATACGACGATGAACAGGTTTCAGACCATCACGCACATCAGGCAATGCACGCTGAATAATAACACTCATTGCGTAGTCGATGTAGGATTTCTTCATTTCGTCTTCTATCCAGACAGGTAAAACCTTACCTTCCTCTAACTCCACTTTACCACCAACCTTTATATTTTTTGACTGCTGTTATTTAAACAATAATTCATATATCTGCTTGCCAATGAGAACCGTTGTAACACATAGATAAAGCGGTCTCACATAGCTGGCACCGTGCTTGATAGCCATTCTGGAACCAAAAATCGCGCCAAAAATCATAGAAACACCCATGGCAAGACCATAAATCCAGTACACTGTCCCGCTCATAGCGAAAGATAAAAGCGCCCCGGCGCCACTGGCAAAATTTAATGCTTTGGCATTACCAGCCGCTGTCACAAAATTGTAGCCAAGAAATAAAAATCCAAAAATTAAAAATGAGCCTGTTCCAGGGCCAAAAAAGCCATCATAGAAGCCAAGACTGAATGCAGTGAAGATTGTCGCTGCCAAAATGCCGGCACCCAATTCTTTGACATTGGAAACATCGCCCCAATCTTTACGTCTGTATGTGTAAATAGCAACGGCAACCAGCATGACAACAATGACATTTTTCATAAGCGCAGCAGGCAACAGATAAACTACATAAGCTCCAAGCGCTGAACCTATAAAAGAAAGAGGCATCAGACACAAGACAACTTTTTTTTGCACCTTACCGGCACGCCAAAAAGTAACAACGCTGGTGAACGAACCCATCATCGCCGCTACCTTGTTGGTGCCTAAAGCGAAACTTACCGGCATACCGGTTGCAAGGAGCGCAGGTGTGGAAATCAGCCCGCCGCCTCCTACTGTTGAATCAATAAAAGACGCTATAAAAGCGGCAATAACCAAAAATACCATTGTTGCTGGGTCGTATTGTTCCATATTTCTCCTCGATCTACTTTGGATTTATTGCCTTATCGCAAAATCTTTTTCATAAATTTTAGATAAAAACCGCTGCAGCCTGCTTCACAACCGGCTGTTACTGCTTCAGCAATTAACTCGTTGCTGATTGCGTATGGATGGTTCTGGGATAAAACAGCTCCTTGAAGAGGCCATTTGACGCCGGAAATCGATACTTTACTTTCGCTGGCAAAAGGAAGAAGTGATATTTCTGTAGGTTTTTGCGTAGGAACAAATGTCACTTGTTCACCTGCCCCCAGCAAAACCATGATTTCTTCATGGTCAGCGAGAATAATAGCAGCATCTTTTTGTTTTTTGCACGCTAGCAGACTAAAAATATTGGCATAAAGGTGGTCAAAGCGGCCGCCCCAGATGCCAGTCGCCAACACGCAGCTATTTTCCGGTATTTCTTTTAAGAGCAGCTGCAAATCGGTATCGTCTTTTTCGCGGGCAAAAGTTCTAATCTTAGCGCCGTCATTTTGCGCCAAGAGCCAGTTTTCCTGGCTGGCACTGTCACGGTCGCCGCATAAAAAATCCGGTAAAATACCAGCTTCATAACAATAATCAATACCATGATCAGCACAAAAAATTCTCTTAGTGGAAGCGGCTTCCTTCAGCCAGGCCATTTCAGGCCTGCGGCCGCCGGCAACCACCATAATTTTTTCCTGTTTTACCTGACATAAACTTAAAATACCTTGTGGTAAATTAAGATCAAACTTGCTCATAACTTACTTAACTGCCTTTCTCTTGCTCGGTGCCGGTTTGATGATGATTTGATCCTTCTCTTTTTGAACCTTCCATTCGACTTCACCGTTACCGTTTTTAAACCATTCCATGCTTAGTTCCAGTAAATATTTATTCAATTTTTCCTGTGCTTCTGCTGGCAGCAATAATTCATTGCCTTTTTGAGCCACTTTGGCCGGTCTGCTCAAAGAATGCGCAGACTGACCGTCTTCAAGAATTTCTGTTTCGAAACTATGTGCTTCCTTGAACCCCTTCAGCATATCAGCATCAGACAAATTTTTCTTTATTTTCATGAGAATCTCCTTGTCTTACAAATCGAGATTGCGTACCTTGCTGGCATTTTCCTCGATGAATTGACGACGCGGTTCAACTTTATCGCCCATCAGGATGGAAAAAATCATATCAGCTTCTGCCGCATCTTCCAACTTAACCTGCAAAATAGTCCGTCCTTCCGGATTCATCGTTGTTTCCCACAATTGTTCCGGATTCATTTCGCCCAGACCTTTGTAGCGCTGAACGTAAGGATTGCTTTCTCTGCCTACTTGGTCAAGAGTTTGTTGCAATTCATCATCACTGTAGGCGTAATAATGTTTTTGCCCTTTTCTGACAAGATACAGTGGCGGTTGAGCAATATAGACATGTCCCGCTCTAATCATCGGCTGCATATAACGATAGAAGAAGGTCAACAGCAGCGTACGAATATGCGCACCGTCGACATCAGCATCGGTCATGATGATAATTTTGCCGTAACGAGCTTTGCTAAGATCAAAATCTTCGCCGATACCGCTGCCGAAAGCAGTAATCATGGATCTTATTTCCTCGTTGCTGAGGATTTTATCAAGACGAGATTTTTCAACGTTCAAAATTTTACCACGCAATGGCAGTATCGCCTGAAAACCGCGATCACGTCCCTGCTTGGCGCTGCCGCCTGCGGAATCACCCTCTACGAGGTAAATTTCAGTTTTTTCAGCATCACGACTGGAACAATCGGCAAGCTTACCAGGCAAAGAGCTGATTTCCAAGGCACTCTTACGACGAGTAAGCTCTCTTGCTTTTCTCGCAGCCGCGCGTGCTCTGGCAGAAATGATGGATTTTTCCACAATTTTCTTTGCTTCTACCGGATTTTCCTCGAAAAATTCAGCCAAACCGTCGCTGATCATATTATCAACAATACCGCGGATCTCACTATTACCAAGTTTTGTCTTGGTTTGTCCTTCAAACTGCGGATCTCTAACTTTTAAACTCAACACAGCAGTCAGACCTTCACGCACATCATCACCGCTGAGGTTCTCGTCGCCTTCTTTTAAGGCATTTATTTTGCGGGCATAATCATTAATTGTTCTGGTAAGAGCTTGTTTTAAACCGCTTAAGTGCGTACCGCCCTCTTCAGTATTGATATTATTGACGTAAGTATAAATATTTTCGCTATAGGTATCTGTGTATTGCAGAGCTACTTCGACAATGTTTGTATCCTTTTCGTCCTCAATATAGATCGGTTTTTCATTAATTGCTGTTTTGCTGCGATTAATGTAATTGACAAACGAAATAATGCCACCTTCATAGTGGAACATTTCACCTTCGCCGGTGCGTTCATCACGTAATTCAATTTTTACACCTTTATTCAGGAATGCTAGTTCTCTGATGCGTAGCCTTAAAGTCTCGTAGCTGTAAACAGTTTCTGTAAAAATTGTTGCATCAGGTAAAAAATGAACGGTAGTTCCTGTTTCTTCTGTAATACCTTTTTCGTATAAAGGGACTACTGTTTTTCCTTTGGAAAATTCTATTCCATAAACTTTACCGCCGCGTCGTACTTCTACTTCCATTTTTTCGCTCAAAGCGTTAACACAGGAAACGCCAACGCCATGCAGACCACCGGAAACCTTGTAACCACCGTCACCAAATTTACCGCCGGCATGCAAAATAGTCATGACAACTTCAACTGCTGGTTTGCCCACTTTGTGCATATCGACAGGAATACCACGCCCATTATCTTTGACAGTTATGCTGTTGTCCTTATGGATCAAAACCTGAATCATCGTACAATAACCAGCCAAAGCCTCGTCAATACTATTGTCGACAACTTCAGAAACCAGATGGTGCAAACCACGGCTGGAAATACTGCCAATATACATACTCGGACGTTTTCTAACAGCTTCCAGACCTTCTAATACCTGGATTTGCCCCGCATCGTAACTACCATGTACTGCAATTTCTTCTTCAATACTAGACATAGAAACCTCCGAAATCTAAAATTTATCTTTTGTAAACTGCGTTTAATCCGAAGTCTTCTTCTTTTCTCCGCTTTAAAGTGCCTGGTGAAATGCCTGATAAATACAACGTATCTTTAGTTAAAATACAGCTGGAAGGCAAAATATCCCCGGACAAATCAACAACCCTGTATTTTCCAAGGTTAGGCCGGACAAATTCTTCGTAGATATTCGCTTTTTTATCCAGCAGACTGAAGATGCCGACTATTTCACTACTCTTTACTACGCAGTCTGCTCCTAGATGAAGATACATAAATATTCCCCCGCAGTTTTTCAACTGTTTCTTCAATCAATTCATCCGTTAATTTTTCCGGCGTAATACCGAGCTCCAACAAAGTTGCAAAAACTTTATCCTCGGCACTACATTCTTCCTGGGTAATTTTTAAATAAACTTTACTTCTGATGTTTGATTTAATTTCGCTGAATAACATTTTATCACAATTAACGTAATTTAGACACTCCTCGTAAGATAGCCAAGGTGCAGAATGCAAAATTTCCGCTGTTTTAAGCCATAGAGCACTCTTTCTTTCCCTCTCGCAAGCAGGGCAGTAATGATCTTCTCCCATAATTGGTACACCACATTCTCTGCATTGTTTGTTTGATCTCTCTAAAACAGCTTTTTTGCGTTTTTTATCATCTCTCATAATCCTCAAAAAAACATTTCTCATTTCCGGATCTGAAAGTTGCGAAACTTTTGCTTTGATCTCTTCTTCTTCGTTGATATCCAAATTCAAAAACGTTAATTTAGGCTCAGTTTGTTTTTCTTCCTGTACATTTTTTTTATTAATAGTACCGTTAAAAAACATGATATCTCTAATAACCAGATCGGAATTTCTTAAAGAACCAATCTCATTCATATTCTGTTTTATCTTGCCTAAAAGCTGCGGCTTCATCATCAATAAGTTATGTGCCCAGGCAGAACTATCCGTATTCACAAATAAAATTCCCCGCTCCATACGGTTCGGCATGGAGTGTTTGGCAATATTAGCACCACAAATTTCCAGCCAATTTTTGCTGAGATAATGGACTAAAAATTTTTCTTTGCCAGTTTTACTTTTTACTATTTTCAAGATAGTCTTTGCTATTTTTTCCACATTAACCCTCGCAGATAGAACCATTGCTGACGCAAAAATACCTGTTACAGGCCAGTTCAGGTATAAGATTCTTGTCGTTAACAGTAATAAAAGTCTGAACCCGGCCGTCAATGAAGTTTAATATTTGCCTGCGGCGCTCACTGTCCAGCTCGCTCATCACATCATCAAGCAGTAAAACCGGATATTCACCAGCTTCACCTTTTACATATTCCATTTCCGCCAGTTTAAGTGCAAGTGCACCACTTCTCTGCTGGCCCTGAGAACCAAATGACCTTAAATTATTTTCGTTAACCGTAATGAAGAGATCGTCTCGATGTGGCCCAATGCCTGTACTACCCCGTAAAACGTCAAGCATCTGCCTTTCCTTCAACCTCTCTAAATACCATTCACGCCAGCTTTCCAAACTATTTTCTGGTGAACAGATAATAGCAGAAGAATTAGTTTTCAACTCGTAATTGACCACTAATTCTTCCCTTTGGTTAGTTATTTCTTTATAAATTTCGCCGGCAATTTGATTAATTTTTCCGAGTACATTAAGACGCAAGCTGATAATTTCAGCAGCAACGCCAGCTATTTCGTTATTCCAGACCTCTAGCTGCTCATGGTCGAGACCATTTTCCCGTGCATTTTTTAACAGCTTGTTACGTTGCTGCAAAACCCTGTTATATTTTACTAAAAGTCCATAATAATAGCGGTTGGTCTGCGCTATTTCCATATCCAGAAAACGTCTGCGCAGGGCAGGTTCCCCCTTGACTATCTGCAAATCTTCAGGGGAAAACATTACAACATTCAGAGTCCCATAATGTTCTTTACTTCTGATGACATTATTATCCAAAAGGATCTCTTTTCTCATTTTTTCACAGATATTCTGCCTTTTGACCCGCAATTTATGGTCACCATAAAGATTGTTGAAGACAACTTCGGCAGCCATATCGCGACAAGACATCTTGACCAAATCATCTTCATTACCTGTCCGATGCGACATACCAAAGGCTGAATAAAAAATACTTTCTAAAATATTAGTCTTACCTTGAGCATTATTGCCGTAAAACACGTTAACTAAGCCATCTATTCGCAAATTTAAATTTTGATAATTTCTAAAGTTTATTAAAGAAATTTGCTGAATCTTCATGCTTATTCTTCCGTTTCAACAATAATTTCGTACTGCCCCTTGATTACAACGCAATCCCCAGGATAAACTTTCTTTCTTTTTTCCGTGATTGGTTGTTTATTTAATGTCACCAAACCTGCTTCGATTAATTCTATAGCCTGACCGCCTGTTTGCAGAACACCAGCATATTTCATCAAGTTTGAAAAAGTTATGAAATCAGTTTTAATGCCTATTTTAATTTTTTCCATGTTTTTCCCCTTAAAATACTACTCTTACCGGAGTAACGATATAGAGATAGTTTTCTTCGCTGACTGGTTTGATGCAAACTGGACTCAAAGAATTGTTAAGTTCAATCGTTGCCTCTTCTGCATCAATATTTTTTAAAATATCCAAAATATATCTGGCGTTAAAGGCCACATTAAGGCTAGCGCCTTCCGTAACGCAGCTGACAGATTCGCGTCCTTTGCCGACATCATTGCTGCTGGAGTTAACAATAATTTCAGCAGCTTTGACGCTGATCTTTACTATGCTGTAATCGCCGTCAGCCGAAAAGAGAGAAACTCTTTTGACAGCGCCTTCCAGTTCTTTTATATTAACTTGAGTTTTTATTTCAAATTTAGGTGGAATAACTCTTCTGTAATCTGGAAATTCCCCTTCTACCAGGCTGGAGACAATAGTAGTTTTGCCGATTTTAATGATGATTTGCCTATTGTGCAGAGAAATTACCACGGCTTGCGGCAAATCAGAGTTAAGATTGTTAACTACTTCAGTCAGCAAACGGCCTGGAATAATCATTGAAAAATCTTTTTCTTCACTGTTTTCGACTTCTGCCGTTTTGATAGCCAATCTATGGGTATTAGTTCCGACAAAAGTTATGTTAGAACCTTTCTTTTCAAACAAAATTCCGGTAAAAAGCGGTCTCGTTTCATCAGTTGAGCGGGCATAAATAGTTTTTTTGATTAAATCTTTCATTACTTCATCAGAAATAACTAGTTTTTCTTCTCCATCTACAGAAGGAAAAGCTGGATAATCGTTTTCATCCATGAGAACAATTTGAAAATTTGCTTTTCCTGATTCAATACTAACTGTAGATTCATCATTGTTTTTAGAAATATTTACTTCTTCTGATTGTAAAGTAGCCAGCAAGTCTGAGAAGTATTTTGCCGGGATAACGATATTGCCATCTTCAGCAACTTCAGCTTCAATTTGGCAGCCAATAGCCATGTTTAAGTCCATACCTTGTATTTCCAGTTGGTTGGAGGAAGCAATTAAATGAATTCCGGAGAATATAGGAGTGCTAGGATTAGAAGAAATTGCTTTTTTAGCAGTTTGGACTGCTTTTGCAAGAATGGATGTTTTACAAGTAAATCTCATTTTGAAGACCTCCTGGTTTATTATTACTGCCTAAATAATATAAAAAACTTAGTAGACGTAGTAGTAGGGCCTGTGGATATGTGGATAAACATGTTGAGAACTGATATAGCCTGCGTTTTTGACCTTAATAAAATGTTTATAAAGTGAAATATTTTATTAACATACAAACAGCCAAAAATCGGTTTCAGGATATCAACATGTTTGCTAACAGCTTATATCGTTCTTATAAACAAGTTTATACAAGCCGAGTTATTTTTTGAGCTGTGCAACAAAAGATTTAATAATTTTCTCTAGCTCTGCGTCTTCGCGGCGCTCCTTGCCTATTTTTTCGCAGGCATGAATAACTGTGGTATGGTCACGGCCCCCAAAGAATTCACCGATACGCGGTAAGGAATAGTCTGTTAATTCACGGCAGATATACATAGCAATCTGTCGCGGATAGGCTACATTTCTAGTTCTTTTTTTAGCAAGAAAATCTTCTTTTTTGATTTTGTAGTAGTTAGCAACTACTTTTTGGATTTCTTCAACGGAGATATGCTTGCTATTATTTTCATTATTTAATTCTGATAAAGCTTTTCTTGCTTCTTCGAGCGTAATTTTACCGCCGTTGAATGAAGCATAAGCAGAAACTCTGGTGAAAGCACCTTCAATTTCTCTGATATTGGTTTCGATTGCGGAAGCAATGAAAAGAATGACGTCATTAGGGATGATAATATCTTCACGATCAGCTTTTTCTCTCAGGATCGCCATTCTTGTTTCCAAATCAGGTGCTTGGACGTCTGCAGTCAATCCCCATTCAAAACGTGAACGCAGGCGGCTTTCCAGTGTTTCAATTTCTTTTGGTTTGCGGTCACTGGAAATAATTATTTGCTTGTTGGCGTCGTGCAGAGCATTAAAGGTATGGAAGAACTCTTCCTGCGTACTTTCTTTTTTACGCAGAAATTGAATATCGTCGATCAGAAGGCAGTCAATATTGCGGTATTTGTTGCGGAAAGCCTCCATCGAATTTTTTTGAATAGAAAAAATCATTTCATTTGTAAAAGTTTCACTCGAAATATAAAGGACTTTCATTTCAGGATATTTTTGTTTGACGCGATTACCGATTGCATGCATCAGATGAGTTTTGCCAAGACCAACGTCGCCATACAAAAAGAGCGGATTATAAACCTTTGCCGGTGCTTCTGCTACCGCAAGGGCAGCAGCATGGGCAAAGCGGTTAGAATTGCCTATAACGAAATTTTCAAAGAGATATTTCGAATTAAGGTTGCTTTCAAAATTTTCGGAAGAAGTTTTCAGTGATTCTACGCTGACGCTGTTTTTTTCCTGCTTGGCGGCCGCAGGTTGTTCTTCGACTACTATTTCTGGTTTGTAGTTAGTAGTTTCGTCAGTTTTTGGCGTATCCATATTTGTTACAATTAAATTAAGATGTCTGCCGGTCAGGGTAGAAAGCGTTTTTTCTATTTCAGCCGAATAACGTGATTCGATCCATTCTTTGATAAATAGTTTTTCTACACCTATTTCAAAGGTATCTTCGTTCATGGACAAAGGTAAGGCGGCTTTGATCCAGTTGACGTATCCTGGGTTTTTGCTGTTATTATGAACATAACCTAAAAATTCGTCCCAAACGTCGGCCAAGTTATTCGTTTGCATTTTATCCATCCTTTCAATTTAGATTTGTAAGCAGCAGAATTATACGATCATATTTATAAACAAATTAACGACAAAATATAATTATTTTCAACAATTTGCGAAAAAACTGTGATTAACTTGTAACTTAGGAATAACACTGCACACTTATTCTATCAAAGCGTAGGATAGTTATCAACAGGACAGTGGAAAAAATCCAGATATTTATCCACACCTGTGGATAAATATCTGGATTTTTTAATTATTTGTTATGAATGTAATGGTTTTATTCTTGACAGTATATGAAAGCTATCATATAATCGGTATAGCTATCAAATGAAAGTCTGATAAATTTGGTAAAACTACGTGTGTGGCAAGGAGGTATAACGGAATGAAACGTACTTTTCAACCTAATAATACTAGGAAAAAGAGAACGCACGGCTTTAGAGAAAGAATGAAAACTTTGGGCGGTCAAACAGTCCTTAAAAGAAGACGTGCAAAAGGCAGAAAGAGATTGTCTGCATAATATTCAAATAGGCCGCAGTGATGTGGCCTATTTTTTCCATGCGGTTAGGTGTGAATATTTTGGAAAAAACTAGAAGATTTAAATTTGGAAAAATGGAACGTATCAAATCCAAGAAGGGTTTTCAGCTTGTTTATAACAGCGGCCGTTCAGTAGTTGATTCGTTATCCGTTATTTATGTCTTAACATCTCCTTCAGATAAAGTACAGATTGGTCTTGCTGTAGGCAAGAAATTAGGCAATGCTGTTTTGAGAAATCATGTTAAGAGAATGATGAGAGAAGTATTCCGCTACAGGAAGCATGAATTAAAGGCTGGTTCGCGTATCATCTGGGTAGCAAGAAAAAAATTAATTGCTGCTGACTATAATACTTATGACCGCGTATTTATGAGATTGGTCAAAAGAGCTGGATTATTGAATTGAGGTAATATTGGATGAAAACTTTATGTATTTTATTTATCCGTTTTTACCAATTATTTATTTCGCCTTTGTTTCCACCTACTTGTCGCTTTTATCCTACTTGTTCACAGTATGCGATCGAAGCGATTCGAAAAAAAGGTGTGTTGCGCGGCGTTTGGTTAGCAATCAAAAGAATTGCCAAATGCCATCCTTTTCATCCTGGTGGTTATGATCCTGTTTAGTGGGTTTGCTAAAATAAAGAAATTGATTTGAGGAGTGATATTTTGGATTTCCTGAGTTCGCTTGTACAACAGGTTGTAACTATAATGTATAACTTCACTGCGCTGATCGGCGTACCAAACTATGGTCTGGCTATTATTATCATGACCATAATTGTTAAGGTTATTCTTTATCCTTTAACTGCCAAACAAATTGCTTCTACTAAGGCTATGATGGAATTACAGCCTAAGTTGAAGGCTTTGCAGGAAAAATATAAAGATAACAAACCTCTTTTAAACCAAAAAATGGCTGAATTGTATAAAGAGCAAGGTGTTAACCCTCTTGCAGGTTGTTTACCTCTGTTGGTACAAATGCCGATAATGCTTGGTATTTTTTATGGTATCAGGGATTTCCAATACGCAGGGGATCCAAATTTTCTGTGGATGACAGATATTGCGCTGCCTGATCCTTATTATATTCTTCCTGTTTTGTCAGCATTAACTACTTTTATTCAATCAAAGCAGTCTATGCCTGATACCAGCAGTGCACAGAATAAAGTTATGTTATATTTTATGCCTCTTTTCATTGGCTATATCAGTTTTACCTTCCCAGCTGGGCTTGTGCTTTACTGGGTTGTAATGAACGTTATGCAGATCGCTCAACAAGCTTTGATGGGCAATCAAAAAGTTTCCGCATAGTTTAGTAGGTAGGGGGAGTAGTAATGGTTTCTATTGAAATGACCGGCAAAACAGTCGATGAAGCATTGGAAGCTGCTCTTGCTGAATTACATACAACCAGAGATAACGTGGATGTAGAAATTCTTGAAGAAGCTAAAGATGGTTTGTTTGGATTGTTTGGTAGTCGTAAAGCCAGAATAAAAGTCACTGTCAAGGCTATGCAAGGGGAAGTTCAGGAAGCAGAGCTGCCGGCAGAAACTATAATGGAAACAGAAACGGTTGTTTCTGAAGTAGAGGTCAAACAGCTAAAAACTGTACTTAATAATGAAGAAGCTATCAAAACGGCAAAAGAATTTCTTTTGAAAATCTTTGCTGCGATGAATATTAAAGTAGTGATGGAAAAATTTGTCAGTAAAGAGGATGGAGCTGTTACTTTCAAATTGCATGGTGCTGATATGGGTATTCTGATTGGTAAACATGGTCAGACACTCGATTCTTTGCAGTATCTTACCAATTTGGTTGCTAACAAAAACTCAGCTGATCGTATTCGCATCATGATTGACATTGAGGACTATAGGGAGCGTAGAGCTCATACCTTAACCAGACTTGCTTTGCGCTTGGCCGAAAGAGTTAAACGGTCAGGAGAGAGGGTCGTCCTGGAACCGATGAATCCACATGAACGTAAAATTATTCATATGGCATTGCAAAATGACAGCAGGGTGAATACTTTGAGTGAAGGTGAAGACCCTTACCGCAGAGTAGCCATCGAATTAAAGAAATAAAACTTTCGACCCAGTGATATTATCTATATTACTGGGTCTATTACTTTCAAGGGAGAAGAAGCAAAATGTTCGTAGATGATACTATCAGTGCTGTAGCAACAGCACTGGGCGAAGGCGCTATTGGCATTATTAGGTTAAGCGGGCCCAGAAGTTGTGAAATTGCAGATAGAATTTTTCAGGCTGCTTCCGGTAGACGACTTGAAAAGTATCCGCCTAATACGTTGGTTTATGGTCATATCGTTGATAACAACGGCGTGGTAGTAGATGAAGCGCTGGTAGTTTTTATGCGTTCGCCGCGTTCTTATACAGCTGAGAATGTTGTAGAAATTCAGGCGCATGGCGGCATTCAATCTTTGAAAAAAATTCTCGCTTTGACTTATGATGCAGGAGCGCGGCCGGCGGAGCCTGGTGAATTTACTAAGAGAGCATTTTTGAATGGACGGATTGACTTAGCACAAGCGGAAGCGGTAATGGATATCATTAAGGCACGCAGCGAAGTTTCTCTGAAACTAGCGTTGCGCCAACAGCAGGGACAGTTATCGAAAGAAATCGGTTTATTGCGCAAACGACTTTTGGACATCATTGTGAATCTGGAAGCAGTTATTGATTACCCCGAAGAAGATATTGAAGAAGTCACTTTTCTCAATGTGAAAAATACCATTCATGACGTGCAGGGTGAAATTTCGCTGCTGCTTAGTAATGCTCATACTGGCAAGATTATGCGGGAAGGCATGAAGACAGTTATCATTGGCAGGCCGAATGTCGGGAAGTCCAGTTTGTTGAACAGTTTATTAAGAGAAGAACGAGCGATTGTTTCTGAAATACCTGGTACTACCCGTGACGTCATTGAAGAGCAATTGCTGATAGACGGCATTCCGTTGGTGCTTACAGATACTGCCGGTATTCGTGATACCGATGACTATGTTGAAAAAATTGGTGTTGCCAAGACAAAAAAAATCTTGGAAGAGGCTGAACTTGCTGTGGTTGTGCTTGACGGTTCTGAAAGTCTCCATTCTGAAGATAGTGATATATTAGAGGCGGTTAAAGAAAAACCTTATGTTATAATAGTTAATAAGAGCGATTTGCCGCAGGCACTTGATTTGGCTGCCCTGCAAGCAGATTTTGGTGCAGAAAATATTATGCAGCTTTCTGCCAGAACTTCAGCTGGTGTTGACGATTTCATTATCTGGTTGAAGAAGTACGTTTATGGTGCAGGCGGTCAGCTGGAAGAAGGAATCTATGTACAGAATGCACGTCATGAATATCTGTTGAAGCAGGCTTTGGCGGCATTATCTGATGCT
Organism: uncultured Acidaminococcales bacterium; assembly: GCA_964386405.1. Classification (GTDB taxonomy): domain Bacteria; phylum Bacillota; class Negativicutes; order Acidaminococcales; family Acidaminococcaceae; genus RZYP01. The sequence continues at coordinate 24,234 of CAYLRW010000004.1, forward strand.
TTTGCTGCAGCAGGTAATCATGTGCCCTATGATTGTATTATCATAGATTTGCGTAATGCGGTGGAAGCGATCGGCTTTATAACCGGTGATACAGTAAGTGATGAAATTATCAATGAGATATTTGCCAGGTTCTGTGTCGGTAAATAGGTATTAATGTGAGGGATAGATTTTGATTAGTGGAAAATATGATGTAATTGTTGTCGGTGCCGGTCATGCTGGTGTGGAAGCTGCTTTGGCTTCAGCACGTCTCGGCGGAAAGACTTTAATGGCGACGCTTTCGCTTGATAACATAGCTCTTATGCCTTGCAATCCGTCTGTTGGCGGCCCGGCTAAGGGTCATTTGGTGCGCGAAATTGATGCTTTGGGCGGTCAAATGGGTTTGTCCGCTGATGAAGCTTGTATCCAAATGCGTATGCTGAATACCGGTAAAGGCTATGCAGTCCATGCTTTGAGGGCACAGGCTGATAAGCCGTATTACCATACAATTATGAAGGAAATAGTTGAAAATCAGGAAAACCTTGATGTCAAACAACTGATGATTGATAAATTGCTTGTTTCTCACGGCGAGGTTGTCGGTGTTGAAGCAGAAACTGGAGAAGTGTTTGAAGCCAAGTGCGTCATATTGGCAACAGGAACTTATCTGCGAGGCAAGATTGTTTATGGTGAAGTTAATTACGAGTCGGGACCGAACGGGTTGCGTTCTGCGGCCAAACTTTCGACTTCTTTGCAGGAGCACGGTGTGGATTTAATGCGTTTCAAGACTGGTACACCGGCACGCGTTGATGCCCGCAGTCTTGATTACAGCAAGATGGAACCACAGTATGGTGATGAAGCAACTCTTAATTTTTCTTTTATCAGTAAGATAGAGACCAGAGAGCAGTTACCTTGCTGGCTGACTTATACTAATGAACGCACACATCAGATCATTCGTGATAATCTTGGCAAATCTGGTATGTTTACCGGCTTGGTTGAGGGAGTAGGGCCTCGTTATTGCCCTTCTATTGAATCTAAAATAGTAAGATTTGCTGATAAAGAGCGCCATCAGCTTTTTTTGGAACCGGAAGGACTTAGGACTAATGAAGTTTATGTACAAGGTATGTCTTCTTCCTTGCCTGCTGATGTCCAGGTTGCTTTTATGCAGACGATTCCCGGTATGGAGAATTGTAAGATGATGCGAGCCGGTTATGCCATTGATTATGATTGTTTAAATCCATTGCAGCTGCAAGCATCACTCGAACATAAACATATTTCCGGTTTGTTTTCTGCCGGACAGTCGAATGGGACCAGTGGTTATGAAGAGGCCGCGGCACAAGGGTTAATGGCTGGGATAAACGCTATGCAGAAAGTTAAGGGGAATGCGCCTCTGGTTTTAGGCAGGAGCGAAGCTTATATCGGTGTATTGATTGATGACCTTGTTACCAAAGGGACTAATGAACCTTATCGTATGATGACTTCGCGCGCAGAATATCGTTTGTTGCTTCGTCAGGATAATGCAGATTTGCGCCTTACGGAAAAGGGTCGTCAACTCGGATTAGTTGATGATTGTCGGTATGACCAATTTACTGCTAAGCGCGACTTACTGGAAAGAATGCTTTACCAGCTCGGTCATCTGAATATTGCACCGACTGAAGAGGTACAAAAGAAATTAGCTGCTTTAAATACAGTGCCGCTGCGGTCAGGTATTTCTATGCTGGAGCTTTTGAGGCGCAGTGAACTTGATTATGCCAAGCTTGCCAAGGCATTTGATTTGCCTGAAATTCCTTCTGTTGTTGCTGAGCAATTGGAAATCCATGCTAAATACGAAGGTTATATTGCCAAACAGAGGCAGGAAGTAGAACGTGCTCTGAAATTAGAGAATAAGCTGATTCCGGCTAATATTGACTATCGCAAAATTAAAGAACTTTCTTTGGAGTCTATCGAAAAACTCGATAAAGTGCGTCCTAATTCCATCGGTCAGGCATCGCGTATTTCAGGTGTTTCACCTGCTGACGTTAATGTATTAATGATTTTTCTTGATGCTTTCAGCCGAAGGGAGAACGCATAATGACTTTTTTGGAGGCTTTGCTCAATAAAGGAAAAGAAGCTGGCTTGGTATTTACGGAAAAACAGCTGGAACAGTTTTCCTTGTATTTTGATCTTTTAATTGAAACTAATAAGGTTATGAATCTAACTGCGATAACAGAGCCAGAAGAAGTAGCTGTTAAACATATCATTGATTCTTTATTGGCTTATGACGAAAAGATATTTCCTGGGAAATTATTGGCTGATGTTGGTACAGGCGCTGGCTTTCCAGGCATACCTCTAAAAATTTACTGCCCGGAATTAAAAGTGGTGCTTTTGGACTCTCTGGCTAAAAGGTTGAAATTTTTGGAGCTGGTCATTGAGAAACTTGGACTTGAGAATATTTCCTGTGTACATTTGCGCGCTGAAGATGCAGGACAGAATAAGGATCATCGTGAAAAATATGATTTGGTGACTGCTCGTGCCGTTGCGCGCCTAGCGGTTTTATCTGAGTATTGTTTGCCGCTGGTTAAACAAGGTGGTTTTTTTATTGCGATGAAAGGTTCAAAATTTAAAGAAGAGATTTCTGAGGGGCATACTGCTGTTGATATATTGGGAGGAGAAATTGTTTCTGCAGAAGAAGTGAAACTCCCGGGTCTTGATGATGGCAGAGCAATTATAAGAATACGTAAGATTAAGAAGACTCCGGTCAAATATCCGCGTAAGGCTGGATTGCCGGAAAAGCAGCCATTGTAATAAGGAGGGAGAACCTGATAGTATGGTTATTGATGATGAATTTGCTTATCTTGATGCAGCAAATCTTTTAGGGGAAGATGTTCAGACTTCTGCAGAAGTTAGTGTTGTTCAGGTCCCGGTACAGAATATTGAAGCTAATCCGTATCAGCCTCGTAAACATTTTGAGCCGGAGGCTTTAGCGGAATTAGCGCATTCCATTAGCCAATATGGTGTATTGCAGCCGCTTCTGGTTGCGCCTATGGGTGACGGACGGTATATGCTGATAGCTGGCGAACGCAGACTGCGCGCTTCCAAACTGGCTAATCTGTCCATGGTACCGGTTATAATCAGCGATTATACTTCTCAGCAGATTGCAGAGATTGCTTTAATCGAGAATTTACAGAGGGAAGACCTGCATTATCTGGAAGAAGCTGATGGGTATGAGAAACTTATGGATCAGTTTCATCTTACGCAGGAATCAATGGCTAGTCGTGTTGGCAAAAAGCAATCTACTATTGCTAACAAGCTGCGGCTGCTAAGATTGACTGAAACGGTCAGAAAACTTTTGAAAGAACACAGCTTGACTGAGAGACATGCTCGTGCTTTACTAAGACTTACTGCTGAGGAAGATCAAATTAGTGTTATCAATGAGATTACTAAAAATGGTTACAATGTAAGACAAACTGAAAAATACATTGAGAATTATATTGAAGAGCATCAAGACTCCGCTAAACTTAAAAAAACAAAAAGATTGATGATTATTCAGGATGTCAGAATTTATCTTAACAGCATTAAACAAATTACTAAGAATATGGAAGTTTCTGGTATTCCGGTTAAGGTTGAGCAAACCCTTGATGGTGATGATGTTGTTGTTACCTTGCATATAAAAAATACCAAAAAATCCAAATAGACGAGTTTATTATCAATATAATTAATATAAGGTCAAAAAGTCAATGTTTCACGTGAAACATTGACTTTTTTCTTTGGAAAAACTGCAAAAAATAATATTTAGAGTGCAAATTATGGTAGAATATAGTAGTCGGTAAAACAATACTAATTAATGGAATGAATGAGAGGTGATGGTCTTGGTTAAAGTAATCGCCATTGCAAACCAGAAAGGCGGCGTTGGCAAAACAACAACCGCTGTTAACCTGGCAGCTTGTCTGGCTGCTAATGGCCGCAAGGTATTACTGATAGACAGTGATCCGCAAGGCAATTCTACCAGTGGCCTGGGCTTTGAAAAAAATTATATAAAAAAATGCGTTTATGATGTCTTAATTAATGGCACACCGATGTCTGAAGTCATCATGAAGAGCGAATATGAAAATCTATGGGTTTTGCCTGCCACGATACAGTTGGCAGGGGCCGAGCTTGAACTTGTTTCGGTAATGAGCAGAGAAGGCAGATTGAAACGGGCTCTGGACAGAGTTAAACATGAATATGATTACGTATTGATAGATTGCCCACCGTCATTAGGACTTCTGACTTTAAATGCACTTACAGCCGCAAGCTCTGTATTGGTTCCAATCCAGTGCGAATTCTACGCATTAGAAGGTGTCACCCAGCTAATGAATACAATCCAGCTGGTGCAACGCAACCTCAATCCGGCTTTGAAACTGGAAGGCGCCGTCATGACGATGTTTGATGCACGTACTAACCTTTCCAGCGATGTTGTCGGCGAAGTGAAGAAATACTTCAATGCCAAGATGTATAATACAATAATTCCTCGCAATATCAGATTGAGCGAAGCGCCAAGCCATGGTCAGCCTGTTATTGTTTATGATGCCAAGTCCAAGGGTGCACAGGTTTATCAAGAATTGGCACAGGAGGTTATTGGAGATGAATAAACGCGCAGGTTTGGGCAAAGGCTTGGAAGCTCTTTTCGGCAGCACAGAAGATGTAAGTGCGGAAGCAGCAGAAAATGAAGTTAAACAGGAAATTGATGTAACTGATCTCGTACCTAATCCCTATCAACCGCGAAAAGTCTTTGAACCTGAAAAAATGAAGGAGTTAGTAGACTCCGTTAAACAACATGGCGTAATCCAACCGCTTATCGTACGTAAAAACGGCAACCGTTATGAAATTGTTGCTGGCGAAAGACGGTGGCGTGCTGCTAAAACAGCGGGCTTAAAAGCTGTACCTGTTGTAATTCGCGATTATGACGAAGAAGCTATGATGGAAGTAGCCATGATCGAGAATATCCAGCGTCATGACTTGAATCCTTTAGAAGAGGCTGAAGGAATCAAAGCTATGATGGATAAACTACAGCTGACACAGGCTGATGCAGCAAAGAAATTAGGCCGCAGTCGTACAGCAGTAACCAATATTCTCCGGCTTCTGAATCTTCCGGCAAAGATACGCGACTATATCGCCAAGGAAGAACTGACTTTAGGACAAGTAAGACCATTATTGATCATAGAGGACGAAGCAAAACAACTTTTGCTTGCTCAGACAATTATTGCTAAAGGCTGGAGCGTTCGCAAAGTAGAGGATGTAATTAAGGAATTTAAAGAAGGGCGCGATATTGAATCTTTAATTGAAGACACGCCTGTAATAGAAAAGAAAGAAACTGGGACTAAAAAAGCTAAATCGGTTAAAATCAAAGAAAATCCAGATGTTTTTTGTACAGACTTCCAAAATAAAATGATGTCAGTCTTGGGAACTAAGGTAAAAGTAGTCAAAAAAACTGAAACAAGCGGCAAAATTGAGATAGAATATTATTCTTTAGATGATTTAGAGAGAATATACGAGTTGTTGGAAGAAAAAGCGCAGGCGCTGGGGGGTTCTTTGAAAAAAATACAAAAGCTCAATGTGTGAGTTTTGTAAATAATGAACTAAGGGTATTTTAGAAAGGAATTAAGCAATGATCGGTATGGGGACAGTTGTCAATGCCGGTGCAATTCTCGCTGGAGCAACCTTAGGACTGGTTTTGCGACAGGGGTTACCGGACAAGTGGCAGGAAACAATTATGCATGCCATTGGTTTGTCGGTTACAGTTATCGGTATTCAGATGGCAATGAAAACAAATAATATCATAATAGTAATCATAAGTTTAGTGGTTGGGGCAATCATCGGGGAATATTTTGACATCGACAAAGGACTGAATAGTTTTGGCAGCTGGATTGGCGGCAAGCTGACTAAGGGCGATGAAAAAAGTAGTGCATCTGCTATCATAGGACAAGGATTTGTAGCAAGCAGTCTTATTTACTGTGTCGGTGCAATGGCAATTGTCGGCAGTATTCAGGAAGGTTTGACAGGCGATGCATCAACACTCTATGCAAAATCAATACTTGACGGTATAACGGCAATCATATTTGCCGCTAATATGGGCGTTGGCGTAGCATTATCAGCGCTTAGCGTAGCAATTTATCAAGGAACAATAACTTTGTTAGCCGGTTCTATGGAAGCAATAATGTCGCCGGCACTTTTGGCAGAACTGACCGCTACAGGCGGCATACTTATTATAGCTATTGGATTCAATATGCTTAAGCTTGTAAAAATTAGAATTGCGAACATGCTGCCTGCCATCATAGCCGCAGGTTTTGTCACCGAATTATTCGCTTTTTTCAAATGAGGAGATAAGGAAACAATGGAGAATATCAATTTAATGTTAAATCAAAATATTGCAGCTATAGTTGCCGTATTGCTGCTACTGATAATTATTCAGGCAATCATGTTACTGAGAGCAGGGAAAAGCGTAAAAACCCTGCAGGCAAAATATGACTTCTTTACCAAAGGCTCAGATAATATTAATATTGATGAGCTTTTAACTCAAACGCTAAGTGAAGTGCGTGCTAGTAGAGTGGAAATGGACAAATTAAATACGCGCTGTGATGGATTGCGTGATCAGTTAATGGATTGTGTTCAAAAGGTTGGCGTTGTAAGATTCAATGCCTTTGATGACACCGGCAGTGATTTGAGTTATTCAGTAGCATTGCTTGATGAAAGAAAAGATGGTGTAGTTTTTTCCAGTATCTTTGGCCGCGATGAAAACAGGTGTTACGCTAAACCTGTCAAAAATGGCAAATCTGATTATCCTTTATCAAAAGAGGAATTGGAAGCATTAAGTAAATAAGCTGCTCTAAAGGATATGATATAAGTTAAGGCGCCTGCATAAAATTTGCAGACGCCTTTTTTGCGCCGAAAAAACGTCTTTAAAAATAAGCTATAAGACTGTTTAAATTAAAGGCGCTTGCATTTCTTCATAAAATTGACAAAATCGCGTCAAAAAGCGAAATAAGCAAAATATGAGCAGGCATATTGGAAAAAAGCTTCGCAAGTAAGCGGTATTATCAGGAAAAATACATAATACTGTATAATTAGCGAAGAGTCCACATTCTTTGGACGAAAAGCTGTAAAAGCAGGTGAAATGTATATTATTAAGCACATTGACGAAAAAGATAATAAAAAATAAATATAAATGTACTGTAGAAATAAACAAATAGCAGAAAATGAGAAATATTGTACAAACTTTACAAAAAAAGTTAATGGTTTTGTACTAAAAAGCAAAAAAAATATTGACAAAAGTGTGAAGTCTTACATATAATGAAAAGCAAGTGATTACAAGAAGGTCTTTTTATCTGTAAAACTGCAAAAAGTTTGTAAGATTTTCTCTTTTTTGTTTTTACAGATGAAAAAATTAATTGTAATTAAAAACGAGTAGGGAAAGAAAAGGTGAAACAAATGAAATCTTGGAAAAAAATTGTCAGCGTAGCCTGTACGGCAGTATTTATGACTTCCGTTGTTGCAGGTTGCGGCGGTGACAAAAAGAAAGATGCAGCCAATAGTAACGAAATAGTTATTGGCGCAAGTTTCGAATTGACCGGTGCAGTTGCCAATTATGGTAAATCTACATTAAACGGTGTTAGGATGGCTGTTGATGAAGTCAATAAAGCTGGCGGCATTAATGGCAAGAAGATCAAACTTGTTGAGAGCGATAACAAGTCTGAACCATCCGAAGCTGGTAATGCAGTAACTAAATTAATCAGCCAGGATAAAGCAATTGCTATTATCGGACCTGCTACCAGCGGCAGCGTTGCAGCTGCTTCCCAAATTGTTACTGATGCTAAGATCCCTTTGATGGCACCAGTTGCTACGGCAGAAAACATCACTGTTAAAGATGGCAAGACGAAAGACTTTATCTTCCGTGCCTGCTTTATTGATCCTTTCCAAGGTCAGGTTATGGCTGAATTTGCCAATAAGACCTTGAAAGTAAAAAATGTTGCAATTCTCTATGATGCTTCCAGCGAATATTCTAAAGGTTTGACAGCTGTATTCACTAAGACCTTAGAAAAAAATGGCGGCAAAGTTGTTGCCAGCGAAGCTTTCCTTGCTAAAGATGTTGATTTTAAATCTGCTTTAACCAAGATTAAAGCAACTAATCCAGAAGCTATTTATGTACCTGCATATTATGAAGAAGTTGCTAAAATCATTAAACAAGCTCGTGAAATCGGCTTGGATTGCCCAATGCTCGGTTCTGACGGTTGGGATTCTCCAAAACTTGCTGAAATCGCAGGTCCTGCTGCCCTTAACGGAACTTATTTCTGCAGTGCTTATTCTGCGCAAGATCAAGAACCAAGCGTTCAAAAATTCATTAAAAATTATAAAGCAATGTTCAATGCTGAACCTGATAACTTCTCAATCCATGGCTACGATGCAGCCATGATCGTTATCGAAGCTATTAAACGTGCTGGCACAACTGATGGTGTAAAAGTTGCAGCTGAAATGGCTAAAACAAAAGACTTGCAAGTTGCAACCGGCAAAGTTACTTATGATGATAAACACAATCCGATTTCCGGAGCTGTAATTATCGAACTTAAAGACGGCGTACAAACATTTAAAGAAAAAATTACGCTCTAGTCTTAAAATTTTAATGAACTCAATCCAGCGCCGGATTGAAGCTTTCTTCGATTCGTCGCTGGATTTATTATTTTTATTCGATGTCACCTTGTTTTTTTATGAAATTAATCCTGAAACCGATAGAGAGAGACTGGCAGCATGCCACAACGGGTGGGATTGATGATAAATTTTCTTCATTAAAACATTGGAGGGGAAAGACAAATGAAAAAAATGCGTAAGGTTTTATCAGTAGCATGTATCGGCATGTTGCTGGCAACTGCTCTTACAGGTTGCGGCGGCGACAAAAAGGGGTCTGGTGATACCATTAAAATTGGTGGCAACCTCGAAATGACCGGCGGCAGCGCCAGCTATGGCAAGTCAGCTCAAAATGGTATCAAACTTGCGATTGACGCGGCAAATGCAAACGGCGGCGTTCTCGGCAAGAAGATTGAATTCGTTGTTGCTGATAACAAGTCAGAAGCAGCCGAAGCAACCAATGCTATGCAAAAACTGATAGCACAAGACAAGGTTATTGCCGTTATCGGACCAAACCTTTCATCAGCTTCAATTGCAGCAACTTCAATTAACACCAGCGCTAAAGTTTTGGCAATTACGCCAATGGGCACTAACCCGAATGTAACAGTCGATAAAGACGGTAAAACCAAGGACTTCATGTTCCGTGCCTGCTTTATTGATCCTTTCCAAGGTACTGTAATGGCTACTTTTGCTAAGGATAAGGTTAATGCTAAGAACGTTGCAATTCTGGTAGATAACTCTTCAGATTATGCTAAAGGCCTGGCACAGTTCTTCAAAGAAGCCTTCACTAAAGGCGGCGGCAAAATTGTTGCAGAAGAATCTTATCTCCAAAAAGATACTGATTTCAAAGCAACTTTGACAAAGATTAAAGCTTCTAATCCAGATATGATATATGTACCTGGCTACTATCAAGAAGTAGGTATGATCGTTAAACAAGCTCGCGAAATGGGATTGAATGTTCCAATGGCAGGCGGCGATGGCTGGGATAGCGCTAAGCTTCCTGAGATTGCTGGCAAAGCAGCTTTGAATAACACATACTTCTCAAGCTTGTATTCACCTGATGATGACTCCAAACTGAACAAGGATTTTGTTGCAGCTTACCAAAAAGCTTACAATGAAAAACCTGACGTATTCGCAGCTCTTGCTTATGATTCCGCATTGCTTGTAATCAATGCAATCAAGTCTGCTAATGCACTGGATACCGTGAAAATCAAAGATGCAATGGCTAAAACAGCTGGCTTCAGTGGTGTTTCCGGTAATGTAACCTTCAACGAACAACACAATCCGGTTAAGAGTGCTGTAATCATCGAATACAAAGATGGAGCACAGGTTTTCAAAACCAAGATTAATCCTTGATTTTATCAGTGGGCCGTGCTCTACACGACCCACTAAAGTTATTTTTTAGGCAGGGGGCTATTATTTATGGATATGGGATCATTTTTGCACCAATTTGCGCAACAATTGATTAATGGTGTTTCGCTCGGAAGCATCTACGCTTTGATCGCGCTTGGTTACACAATGATTTATGGTATTATCAAGCTGATAAACTTCGCACACGGCGATATTTACATGCTTGGCGCTTATATGGGTTTTGTAGCAACTACGATGCTTGGACTCTCTTTCTTACCGGCACTTATTTTTGCCATGGTGGCAGCGGCATTAGCCGGTATCTTTATTGAACGTGTTGCTTATCGGCCGATGCGTAATGCACCGCGTATTGCCATTTTGATTACTGCAATCGGCGTATCATTTTTTCTTGAGTATGGCATGATTTTGATTGCTACACCTCAGCCTCGCACTTTCCCGGCAGTATTTGATGCGACAATCTATAATGTGGCCGGCTTGGTTATTAACAGCCAGCAGATCGTTATTCTGGTCAGCGCATTGGTACTGATGGCCGCTTTGACCTATATTGTCAATCATACCAAAGCTGGTAAGGCCATGCGTGCAGTATCTTTTGATATGGAAGCTGCACAACTGATGGGTATCAATATCGACAAAGTAATTTCCATGACCTTCGCACTTGGTTCTTCCTTAGCAGCAGCAGCAGGTGTTTTAGTAGGTATCTATTACAACTCTATCGATCCTTTGATGGGTATGATGCCTGGTATGAAAGCCTTCGTTGCCGCAGTTCTGGGTGGTATTGGTATTATTCCGGGCGCTATGCTCGGCGGTATCATCATGGGTGTTGTCGAAGCAATGGTCAGTGGCTTCTTTTCCTCAACCTTCCGCGATGCCGCAGCCTTTGGTATCCTGATTTTGATTTTGCTCTACAAACCATCCGGTCTTTTGGGCAAAAATATCCGTGAGAAAGTGTAGGTGACAGTGATGAATAATATTAGAAAACAAGACATCATGTCCCTATTGGGTTGTTTTGTTTTGTTCGTAGTCTTGCAGCTGTTAATGATGTTTGATATTATCGGTCCTTTCTGGGAATTAAACATTGTTTTGATTGGCATAAATATCATACTCTCCGTCAGCTTGAACCTGATTAATGGCTATACCGGTCAATTCTCCATTGGTCATGCAGGTTTTCTGGCAGTAGGTGCCTATACTGGTGCTATCGTAACTGTTAAACTGGGACTGCCGTTTGAACTGGCATTGATAGTCGGCACGCTCTGCGCAGGTCTTCTCGGCTTCCTGATTGGTTTGCCAACCCTGCGTTTGAATGGTGACTATCTGGCTATCGCTACCTTGGGTCTTGGCGAGATCATCCGTATCTGCATCCTCAACATTGAGTATGTAGGTGGTGCTTCCGGCCTGATGGGTATTCCTCGTTATACAAATTTTGCCTGGGTTTTCTGGGTAGGCGTGTTTGTCATCTTCTTCATTAAGAACTTTATTAATTCAGCTCCCGGCCGTTCTTGTCTGGCAATTCGTGAAAATGAAATTGCTGCTGAGACCATGGGTATTGATACTACCAAATACAAAGTTATGGCCTTCACAATCGGCGCTGCATTTGCAGGTACAGCCGGTGTGCTGTTCTCCCACTATTTCTATATTGCGCATCCAGCTTCCTTTACTTTCATGCGTTCTTTCGATATTTTAACCATGGTAGTTTTGGGCGGTTTGGGCAGCATGAGCGGTGCCATTACAGGTGCGGTACTGCTGACAGGCATTTCTGCTTTCCTGGCAGAATATCCTGAATGGCGTATGGTAATCTATTCAATCACTTTGATTGTTTTGATGCTTTATCGTCCACAAGGCTTGTTCGGCAACAAAGAACTGAGCCTCAAAATGTTTAAGTTAGGAGGCAACAACAGTGGAAGAACTGCTGAAGGTAAATAACGTATCAATGGTATTCGGCGGTCTGCGTGCCGTTTCCAACTTTACTATGGAAATTAATAAAGGAGAACTGATTGGTCTGATTGGACCAAACGGTGCCGGCAAGACCACTGCTTTCAACATGCTGACTGGTGTTTATGAACCATCTGAAGGCACTATTACCTTTGAAGGTAATTTGGTTAATGGCAAAAAACCTTATCAAGTTACAGCCATGGGTATGGCTCGTACTTTCCAGAATATCAGACTTTTTTCTGAGCTCTCGGTAATTGATAATGTAAAAATTGCCTACAATATGCATGTAAAATATTCTTTGCCGGAAGCTATCTGGCGTTTTGGCAGGTATTTTGGCGAAGAGGAAGAAATAACTAATAAGGCAATGTCATTGCTAAAAATATTCAAGCTTGATGGTAAAGCTCATGAACAAGCGAAAAACCTTCCTTACGGTGAACAACGCAGGCTGGAGATTGCCCGCGCTATGGCAACCGAACCGAAGCTTCTGCTGCTCGACGAACCTGCTGCAGGTATGAATCCGCAGGAAACTCATGAATTGATGGAAATGATCCGTTGGATCCGCGATGAGTTTAAGCTCAGTATCCTTCTGATTGAGCATGATATGAGTCTCGTCATGAATGTCTGCGAAAGAATTTACGTTCTGGAATATGGCTTCTGCATAGCTAACGGAGTTCCAGAGGAAATCAAAAACAATAAACGCGTAATCGAAGCATATTTGGGCGAGGAGGTATCATAATGCTAAAAGTCGATAATATTGATGTTTATTATGGTGCTATTCACGCCATTAAAGGAGTTAGCATTCAAGTTGCCAAAGGAGAAATCGTTACTTTGGTAGGCTCGAATGGAGCTGGTAAATCTACTACATTGCGTACTATTTCCGGTCTTTTGAAGCCAAAAAATGGTACAATATTATTTGAGGATAACCACATTGAAGGTTTGCCGGCGCATAAGATTGTTGGCATGGGCCTTTGCCAGGTTCCTGAAGGCCGCCGCGTATTCGCGAATATGACGGTTATGGAAAATCTGGAGCTGGGTGCTTACCTGCGCAGCGACAAAGATGAAATTGCCAAGGATTTGGAAGATGTCTTCAAGAAGTTCCCAAGACTTTTGGAACGTAAAGATCAGGTTTCCGGTACATTATCAGGCGGCGAACAGCAAATGCTTGCTATGGGCCGTGCTTTGATGGGCCGCCCGCGTCTTTTGCTTCTCGACGAACCATCCATGGGGCTTGCACCTCTTTTGGTTAAAGAAATTTTCCACATTATTCAGGAAATCAACGAGAGCGGCACAACCGTTCTTCTGGTAGAACAAAATGCAAACATGGCATTGTCCATTGCAGATAAAGCTTATGTTTTGGAAACAGGACGCATTGCCTTGGCTGGCACAGCGAAAGAACTGGCAAGCAGCGAAGCTGTCCGCAAGGCTTATTTAGGCGGTTAAACAATCACAAAGGGAGCGTGGTTTTAATGATCGTAAGAGAATTAATGACACCCAATGTAATTACTACAGAAGAGGACAAAACGATTCTGGAAGTAAGGGAGTTAATGCGCAACAAAAACATCAGAAGGCTGCCGGTTGTAGATGATATTAAGAGAATCAAAGGCATCATTACCGATGGCGATGTAGGACGCAGTGAACCTTCTGAGGCTACTACCCTTTCAAAATTCGAAGCTAATTATCTTCTTTCTAAATTAAAGGTTAGAGACGTTATGACGAAGACAGTAATCACCGTTAACGACACAGCCGAAATTGAAGAAGCAGCTAATCAGCTATATACCAACAAGATTGGCGCTCTGCCGGTCGTAGATGTTGATAACAAACTATGCGGTATTATTACTGATAGCGATGTATTTAAGGCATTTGTGGATATTATGGGGTTTGCTAAGACTTCTACCAAAATTACTGTCGATGCGACAGACAAAGTAGGCGTTTTGGCCGATATAGCCAATATTTTCAAACAACGCGGCATCAATATTATTTCTGCTGTTTCCCGCACTAAAGGGCCTGACAGTGCTGAAATCATGATCCGTGCGGATTTGACACATGGCTTAGATGTGATTGAGGAAATCAGACAAGCAGGTTACACCATTAAAGATATCAGCACCGTAAAAGCAAACGGTAAGTGAGTCGTTTATGGATAAAGTTCAATATTCAGTTGGCGATGTAGTTCGCATGAAAAAAGCACACCCCTGCGGATCTTATGAATGGGTCATTACACGCACCGGCATCGACTTTGGTCTGAAGTGCCGGGGCTGCGGACGCTTCGTAATGATTCCTCGTCCAAAATTTGAAAAAGGTGTTAAATGCATTCTGGAATCTGCTAACCCTGAAAATATGCTTTAGTATTTCTGCTGTTCTAAAAATGCCCTGCCTAACCCCCGGGAAATGGTTCTTAACAAGGCCGTTGATCGGGGTTCTTTTTTTATCCGGTAATAATGTGAAGCTGATGGAGGTGTCATGATGATTCGTACAGTACGTCCGGAGGACGCCAAAAGAATAGCAGATATTTATAGTTGGTATGTTGCTAATACCACTATCACTTATGAGATTTCGCTGCCTGACGAAGGAGAAATGCTGCGAAGGATAAACAAGATATCCGCTCAATTCCCTTGGTTGGTTTATGAAGAAAACGGGGAGGTTATCGGCTATGCCTACGCCGGTAAATTCCGCGAGCGGGAAGCTTTTAATATTTCGGTTGAATTATCCACGTATTTTGACCAGGCACATTGCGGCGGCGGCCGTGGCATGGAGATTATGAAAGCACTGCTTAAGGAACTGGAGAGCTATGATCTTTATACCGCGCTGGCTTGTATCAGTTATGGTAATGCAGCGAGCCAGAAGCTCTGTGAGAAACTTGGCTTTGAACTTGCAGGTGTCACTCACAATGTAGGCTACAAATTTGGCAAGTGGCTCAGTCTGGCTTTCTATACGCTGCAGCTGAAAGAATACAAAAAATAGACGAATAACTATTTCCCGGGAAATAGATGAGTGTTATATATGTGCTAATAAAGGCAAAGGTTAAAGAGTTCCTCTGGCTGCTTCCACACGCGACAATTCGCCTGCAAGCAGCCGGTCGCTGATGTGCAGCAAGCCCGTCACTTCTTTAAACCTTACCCAATATATACTATGTTTTGAGATACAATCGCTATTGAGTTTTACCCGAAAAACAGGCAAGTGTTCCAAGTGTTGCACAATATCC
>CAYLRW010000005.1:0-39234 GCA_964386405.1 uncultured Acidaminococcales bacterium
CGGCTTGAGTATAATAGGCTTGCCACCATACCATTAGGTATGGTGTATTTTTTATGTTGATAACTTTCTATCCGAACATGGCCTTCTCTTAAATGGTGAGCAGCTTTGCTGTGACGGGACTCATATACATCAGCGACCGACAGCTTGCTGGCGAATTGTCGCGTGTGGAATGGTCCAGAGGAACAGCTAACTGCTCACCAGATAAAGGCAAATAGTACGAACTAAAGCTTGTATGTTTACTTTTCTGTGAAGGTCGGTTCTAGTGTAGTGAGAACGCCCTTGATGTTGTTGCCGGTCATACCATTCGGTATGGTGCTTTTTTTATATGTAAGAATTTTCTATCCGAACAGGCCCTGGCCTGGAACGCATGGGCCACCTAGCAGTTTGAATACTGATAAAATACAAAAGTGCAGTTAAAATAGACATAAGGTACTTAATTAGTGATATGTGATAAAAATATTGACATTTTGAATAATGTCCTATATCATTGTACACGTTATTATATTATTATTCACGTGGGAGGATTATGGTGAAAATGACTAATTTCAGGTGGAAGGTAGCTTGGCTTATTTTTATCCTCAGTTTTGTGTCTTATATGGATCGCGTTAATCTCTCAGTGGCAACGCCGGTGATTATGAAAGAGTACGGCTTTGATAAGGTTGATATGGGGTTAATTCAAACCTTTTTCTTTGCTGGTTACGCCCTTATGCAGGTTCCTGGCGGAATGATGGCTGAAAAATTTGGCCATCGCATTACAGGTACCTTGGCAGTTATCTGGTGGTCAGTGTTTACTGTTCTGACGGCTTGTGCTAAGGGGAAGTTTAGCTTTGCTGCAATTCGTTTCTTATTTGGTATGGGTGAAGGTCCTGTTTATCCTGCTTTTGGTATAGCTATTTATCGTTGGTTTAATGTGAAAGAGAAAGGCAATGCGAGTTCTTTCCTTCTTACTGGTTCATTTCTCGGACCGGTAATCGGACCGGCTGCCACAGTTGCCTTGCTTTCATTATTCGGCTGGCATATGGTTTTTATTCTTTTTGGTTTAGCTGGTTTTGTAATGGCCTACTTCTGGTATAAATACGTGCCTGAAAATCCTGCGGACAGTCCTTATGTCAACAAAGAGGAACTGGCTTTTATTCAGGAAGGTCGCGGCACGGCCGATACTAAAAAAGAGGTTGCTCCGTGGGGAAAACTTTTCCGCTCAACTCAGTTTTGGGCGATAGGTATTCAATATTTCATAACTGATTATGTCATGTTTGTGTTTTTAGCCTGGTTGCCATTATATTTAATGGAGGCACATGGTTTTTCACTAGCAAAAATGGGTATGTGGGCTGCAATGCCGTGGCTTACTCTTATCATCATAACTTTTGGTGCTGGTTATGTCTGCGATAAAGCGATTGCAGCAGGTGGTTCGCAGTATTGGATCAGAACCATAACAGGTGCTGCTGGTATAGTACTATGTTCAATAGCATTATATATGGCAACATTGACACCAGAGCCAATGTGGAATGTTATGTGGTTGTCTATCTCATTAGGATCTCTTGGTTTAACATTTAATGCTTCCTGGGCTTGCGCTATTAATCTTGGTGGCAAGTTTGCCGGCTCCGTTTCCGGCTGGATGAATTTTTGGGGGAATGTTGGTGGAGTTATCGCACCGACCTTGACAGCGTGGATTGCAACCGCATATAGCTGGGATGCAGCGCTTATGGCAACAGCCTTCTCCGGGATAATTGGTGTGATTGCCTGGATTTTTGTTAAACCAGATAAGCCAATTGTCTGATACTTGTCTTTAATCAAAAAATAAGCTATAATACTGGAGTGGTTGAGGCAAACTCACCACTCCTATTTTCATAGCAGACAGTTCGTAACCATCCTGTCTCTAAATAAAACTACGGGCGATACTGCTGACAGGCAGTGCTTTGTTGTTTATTTCAGAGGCCGTTAGGCCTCTTTTTATTTGTCTGTCAAAGTATTTGCAAAAGGGAGAGAAAACATGTTTAACAAAGAATTTACTAAAACCAGAAAACTAACCATTTCTGCGCTCTGCATTGCTTTATATGTTGTAGTAATGATGTGTACGCAAAGTTTTGCCTTTGGGCAGTACCAGATACGTATCGCAACTAGCCTCTATGCTTTGAGCGCCATTTTCCCATTTTTGATTGTACCGTTTGGCCTTGCTAATTTTGTAAGCAATTCAATTATGGGTGGGTTGGGTCCTTTGGATATGCTGGGAGGAGCTTTGGTTGGTTCAGCAACCAGTGCAGCAATCGTCTGGCTGAAAAGTAAAAACTTACCAAATTATTTAATTGCTTTAGCAATTACCATGATTCCCGGCTTGGGCGTACCTATCTGGCTTTCTTTGCTGCTAGGAATACCATACTGGGTATTGGCTTCTTCAATAATTTTAGGTCAGCTTGTTTCCGGCATTGTTGGAGCCGCATTTGTGACCGCTTTGGAGAAGAAGGAAGTTTTGACAGAAATAATTGATAAAAGGTAGGAGATAACTATGGCTGGAAGAGATAAGAGAGATTTGGCAGGCGTAACATTATTAGGCAATCAGAATACAAAGTATCCAATGGACTATGCACCGGAAGTACTGGAATCTTTTCCGAATAAGCACCCGGACAATGATTATTTTGTTAAATTCAACTGCCCGGAATTTACCAGTCTTTGTCCGATGACAGGACAGCCTGATTTTGCTACTATTTATATATCCTATGTGCCGGATGAAAGGCTTGTGGAAAGCAAGGCTTTGAAACTATATCTGTTTAGTTTCCGCAATCATGGCGATTTTCATGAAGACTGCGTGAATATTATTATGAAAGACCTGATCAAATTGCTGGAGCCTAAGTATATTGAAGTTTTAGGAAAGTTTACACCACGCGGTGGTTTGAGCATTGACCCTTACTGCAATCATGGCAAGAAGGGAACCGAGTGGGAAGGAACAGCAAAAGAGCGTTTGCATTTTCATGACATGAATCCAGAAACCGTTTACTATCGCAAATAAAAAACTAAGGCCGCGTCAGAGTTTTCAGCAAGCATTAGGCAGAAAAGCCGTGTGTTTGTTATAAAAACTGGCGTGGTCTTTGCTTTATTAAAGAAATTTTGATTACCCTTCTCTTTTTTTGATTACTATGTTACAATAGGCATGTATTTAAAAATATGGGGATTTTTGAATTTTGTGGGACTTAAAAAGTTCCGCGAGGGACAAAAGTCTAGTGCTTGGGGAGTTCAAATGGACAATATTATCAATTTACAGAAAAAAATTGTGCCTGAACTCAGCGAATTGTTGGTATTAAGGTACCAGGTACTTCGCCAAGTAAGTCACGAATCACCTATTGGCAGAAGAGCACTAGCCAATCGTTTGGGCCTTAGTGAAAGAGTTTTGCGCGCACAAGTTGATTTTCTGAAGAACTGCGGTCTTTTGAATTTTTCACCTTTGGGGATGTACGTTACAGATGAAGGAGAAGAAATTCTTAAGGAGCTTGCAGATTATGTACGCAAATTGCAGGATCTCTCATCTTTAGAAAATCTGCTTAGTGAGAAACTTAATATTGCCAGGGTGGTAATTATTCCTGGGGATTGTGACCAGGAGGATGTAGTAAAAAGGGAAATCGGACGTGCTGCAGCAGGTATACTTATCAATCTGCTTAGTGATGGTGAAGAGCATATCGTCGCAGTAAGCGGAGGCACTACAATGGCTGCTTTGGCTGCTAATGTCAGCGGCAGTGCACCAAAAACAGTTGTCGTTCCGGCCCGTGGGGGACTCGGCGATAATGTGGAAGATCAGGCAAATACGATTGCTTCAGTTTTAGCGCGAAAATTTGGGGCAAGGTATAAACAGCTTTATGTACCAGATGGCGTCAGCGAAGAGATCCTGAACAGCATTTTGGCTGAAGATACAACAGTAAAATCAGTAGTTGAAATTATTCGAAAAGCTGATATTCTGGTTCATGGTATGGGAAGAGCTGATACGATGGCAAGGCGCCGCGGCCTGGCACCGGAGGTTTTACAGAAATTGGAAAACGAAGGCGCTGTTGGTGAAGCTATAGGACAATATTGCAGTCTGGATGGTAAGGTTGTATACGTAACAAATAACGCCGGCCTGATGGTTAACGACTTAATGCACATCAAAAAAGTAATTGGTATAGGCGGAGGTAAGTCCAAAGCTGCTGCAATTCTGGCAGTTATCAAGGCATCACGGCAGGATATTCTTATTACCGATGAAGCTGCGGCTAAGGATATTACCAGAATTATTACGGAAGAGCTTTAAAAATACTGGTTAATAAAAATACTGATATTTTCAAGGAGGTTTTTGTATTATGACAAATGTAGCAAAAGTTGGTATTAATGGGTTCGGAAGAATAGGTAGAAACGTATTTCGTGCAGCATTAAACAACCCGGAAATTGAAATTATAGCAGTTAATGATCTTACAGATGCGGCTACTTTGGCACATCTCTTAAAATACGATTCGATTCATGGCACTTTCGGTGCAGATGTGACTGTTGACGGTGACAACCTGGTAGTAAACGGCAAGAAAGTAAAAGTGTTGGCGCAGACCGATCCTGCAAAACTCCCTTGGGGAGAGCTTGGCGTGGATATTGTTGTGGAATCCACAGGTCGTTTTACAGTTGGCGAAAAAGCGAAAGCACACATTGAAGGCGGCGCTAAAAAAGTTATTATCTCTGCACCTGCTAAGGGTGAAGATATTACTATCGTTATGGGTGTTAACGAAGCTAAATACGATGCTGCAATACATAACATTGTTTCCAATGCTTCTTGCACAACTAACTGCCTTGCACCATTCACCAAAGTTTTGTTGGAAAATTTTGGCATTGAAAGCGGCTTGATGACCACAGTACATTCCTATACAAATGACCAGAGAATTCTTGATTTGCCACATAGCGATTTACGTCGTGCTCGTGCTGCTGCCATGTCAATCATTCCTACTACAACAGGTGCTGCCAAAGCGGTTGCCCTCGTGCTTCCTGAATTAAAGGGAAAAATGAACGGTTTCGCTATGCGTGTTCCTACTCCGAACGTTTCTATCACTGATTTGACCGTTGTGCTCAGCAAGGACACAAATGAAAAAGAAATCAACGAAGCACTGAAGAAAGCAGCAGAAGGTGAATTGAAAGGAATCATGGGTTACAATGAATTGCCTTTGGTTTCCAGAGATTATAATGGCTGCCCATTAAGCTCAATTGTTGATGGCCTATCCACTATGATGGTTGGTCCAAGAATGGCAAAAGTTGTTGCCTGGTACGATAATGAATGGGGCTATTCCAATAGAGTCGTTGATCTGGCTATTTACATGGCCAAAAAAGGTTTGTAATAGTCGAAAGCGAGGTTCTGTTTGATGGATAAGAAAACCTTATGGGATTTGGACGTTGACGGCCGCAAGGTGCTCGTTCGTGTGGATTATAATGTGCCAATGGATGAGAACGGCAAAATAACGGACGATACCCGTATACGTGCTTCTTTAGATACTATAAAATATCTGCTGACAAATAAAGCGGCGGTAATCCTGATGGCACATCTTGGCCGTCCTAAAGGAACGGTTAATAAAAAATACAGTTTGCAGCCTGTTGCGGCTTATTTAGCTGAATTATTGGGTATGCCAGTAAAATTTGCAAGCGACTGTGTGGGCCCTGAAGCAGAAGCTGCCGCAGAAAAACTTGTTCCAGGCGAAATATTAATGCTGGAAAATCTGCGTTTTCATGCGGAAGAAGAAAAAAATGATATGTCTTTCGCCGAACAGTTGGCATCTTTAGCTGATTTGTATGTGAATGATGGTTTTGGCGTCTCCCACAGAGCACATGCTTCTGTGGAAGGCGTTACACACTTTTTGCCGTCGGCAGCAGGCTTTTTGCTGGAAAAAGAAATTCGCTATGTGGGACAGGCTGTTGAAAATCCGCTGCATCCTTTCGCTGCCATCATTGGCGGGGCAAAGGTATCTGACAAAATAGGCGTAATTGATAACCTGCTTGATAAGGTCGATGCACTGCTGATTGGCGGTGGGATGGCCAATACATTTTTAGCCGCTAAAGGTTATAAAATCGGCAAATCAATTGTTGAAACAGATAAAATCGATTTAGCGAAAGAACTGTTGGTCAAAGCAGAAAAGAAAAATGTTAAACTCTATTTGCCTGTTGACCTTGTGATGTCGGAAGCATTTGCTGCCGATGCTAAAAACAAGGCACAAGACATTGAAAATCTGGATCAAAGCTGTATGGCCCTCGATATCGGTCCTAAAACAGCTGTACTTTACGCTGAAGCCCTGAAAAATGCAAAAATGATCGTCTGGAATGGCCCTATGGGTGTTTTTGAGATGGATGCTTTCTGTAAAGGAACGGAAGCGGTGGCTAAGGCTGTCGCTGCTAACAGAGGCGTAACCATTGTCGGTGGCGGTGATTCTGTCGCAGCTATTGATAAGTTAGGACTTGAAAAAAAGATAAGACACATTTCAACTGGCGGCGGAGCTTCGCTGGAATACTTGCAGGGATTGGTTTTGCCAGGCATTGCGGCTCTGGACGATATACGCAGGCCAATGGTAGCGGGTAACTGGAAAATGCACAAGAACGTTAGTGAAAGTATTGCTCTGGCAGAAGATATCGTAGCTGAAACTAACGGGACTTTAAATGAAGTAGTTATTTTCCCTCCATTTACTTCACTGGAGAGTGTAGCTGACGCGATTGACGGCAAACATGTCGGCTATGGAGCACAAGACTTGCACTGGGAAGATCAAGGCGCTTTTACCGGTGCGGTATCAGGTTCTATGATTGCTGATATTTGCTGTGAGTATGTAATTGTTGGCCATTCCGAACGTAGAACGATGTTTGGCGATAATGAGGTTGCCGTAGCTAAGAAAGTAGCAGCAACTTTCAGAAACGGCATGAAACCGCTTTTGTGTGTTGGTGAAAATGCTAAGGAACGCACTGAAGGTAAAACAGCACGCAAAATAAGCATGCAGATCAATAATGCTTTTAAAGGCTTGCAGGCAGAGCAAGCAAAAGAGGTGGTTGTTGCCTATGAGCCGCTTTGGGCTATTGGCAGCGGTCAGGCAGCAACTGCCAAAGACGCACAGGAAGTATGTCATTTGATTCGTGAAAAATTAACCAAAATGTTTGGTGAAAAAATTTCACGTCAGGTGCGTATTCTGTACGGTGGCAGCGTTAATGAGAAGAATTCCGGTTCTTTTAAAATCAGCGGTATTGATGGTGTGCTCGTGGGTGGGGCAAGTCTTAACGCTCAAACCTTTTCTGCTATAGTCAGAAGTTTTTAGAAGGAGTAATTGATATATGACTAAAAAACCTGTCATGCTGATGATTCTTGATGGATGGGGCATAGCCCCAGATTCCCCTACCAATGCAGCAACGAGAGCAAGAACACCGAATTTGACAAAACTGTTTGCAACATGTCCGCATACAGAGCTTGTTTGTTCAGGTGAAGCAGTAGGCCTGCCTGAGGGACAAATGGGTAATTCTGAGGTGGGACATCTGAATATTGGCTCCGGCAGAATCGTTTATCAAGAATTGACACGTATTTCCAAGGCAATTAAGGATGGCGATTTCTTTAAGAATCCGGTGCTGACATATGCTATGAAGGCAGCGAAGGAGAAAAAGTCTTCATTACATCTTATGGGTTTGCTTTCTGACGGTGGTGTTCATAGTCACTTAGAGCATTTGCTTGCTTTGCTTCGTTTGGCCGCAGAACAAGGTCTCAATGATGTCTATATCCATGCTTTCCTCGATGGCCGTGATGTGGGACCCAAAACCGCATTATGTTATATTGAAGAGCTGGAAACTGCCCTGAAGGACATAAAAGTTGGCCGTATCGCAACTGTTTCAGGACGTTATTATGCCATGGACAGGGATAAACGTTGGGAACGTCTGGAAAAAGCCTATAAGGCAATTGTCTTACATGAAGGCAAAAAAGCTGTTAGTGCTGCTCAGGGAATCCAAGCTTCTTATGATGCCGGTATAAATGACGAATTCGTCGAACCATTTATTGTAGCTGATGACGCACAGGCTTGCATTAAAGAGAATGATGAAGTTATTTTCTTCAATTTCAGACCGGACAGAGCCAGACAGATTACTCGGGCTTTTGTCGATAAGGATTTCTCCTTTTTTGCCAGACCTTTTGTTTTACCTTCAGAAGCCTTTGTCTGCATGACTCAATACGATGAGACAATTCAGGCCAAAGTTGCTTATCCGCCGACACCGCTAAAGAATACATTGGGCGAGGTTTTGGCAAAAGCAGGCTTACATCAATTACGCATTGCCGAGACGGAAAAATATGCCCATGTGACCTTTTTCTTTAACGGCGGAGAAGAAGTTCCTAATCCTTTAGAAGATAGGATACTTATTCCTTCGCCTAAAGTTGCTACTTATGACTTACAACCGGAGATGAGTGCTTATCAGGTAACAGATAAGCTGTTGGAAGCTTTAAAAAAGGATATTTATGATGTAATTATCTTGAACTTTGCGAATCCGGACATGGTAGGGCATACTGGTATTTTTGCTGCAGCTGTCAAAGCTATGGAAGCAATCGACGATAATGTGGGACGTATTACCCAGGCAATAACCGCTCTGGATGGTATAGTTTGCATTACTGCCGACCATGGCAATCTGGAAAGAATGGAAGACGAGGGAAGTCACGAGCCCTGCACATCACATACGACCAACAAGGTGCCATTTTTGCTTATTGGTGACAAGCGAGAGAGAAATTTGCGCACAGGTATTTTGGCCGATATCGCGCCTACACTTTTAGAATTGCTTGCTTTACAGCAGCCGGAAGAAATGACCGGCCGCAGTTTATTAATAAAATAAATTTACGAGGTGAATTAAAATGGCACTTATTTCCGCCGTTTATGCAAGAGAAATTCTGGATTCCCGTGGCAATCCAACTGTTGAAGTTGAAGTATGGCTGGATGACGGTTCTATGGGAAGAGCTGCTGTTCCTTCCGGCGCATCTACAGGAGCCTACGAAGCCGTTGAATTGAGAGACGGTGACAAAGAGCGCTATATGGGCAAGGGTGTGTCCAAAGCAGTTGATAATGTCAATGATATTATCGCTGAAGCATTAATTGGCCTTGATCCTATCAGACAAGTGGAAATCGATAACATGCTGATCAGGCTTGATGGTACGCCTAATAAGGGTAATCTGGGTGCCAACGCCATTCTCGGTGTTTCTATGGCAGTAGCAAAGGCAGCTGCGGCATCTGTTGATGTTCCGCTTTATATGTATTTGGGCGGTGTTAATGCCAAAGAACTGCCTGTGCCGATGATGAACATCTTAAATGGTGGAGCACACGCCGATAATAATGTTGATATTCAGGAATTTATGGCTATGCCTGTTGGTGCTCCCAGCTTCAGCGAAGCATTGCGCATGAACACAGAGATTTATCACAATCTGAAAGCAGTTTTGAAAGAACGTGGACTTTCAACAGCCATTGGCGATGAAGGCGGCTTTGCGCCAAACCTGTCTTCTAATGAAGAAGCAATCGAAGTTATTGTGGAAGCTATTAAAAAAGCAGGCTATAAACCAGGTGAAGAGGTTGCTATTGCTCTTGATATAGCTGCCAGTGAAATTTACAAAAATGGTAAATATCATCTTGCAGGTGAAGGCGTTGTTAAGACTTCAGCACAAATGGTTGAATATTATGCTGCTCTTTGCGAAAAATATCCTATTGTGTCTATTGAAGATGGTCTTGATGAGGACGACTGGAAAGGTTGGACGCTTTTAACTAAAAAACTTG
The DNA here is from genome assembly GCA_964386405.1 of uncultured Acidaminococcales bacterium. Lineage (GTDB taxonomy): Bacteria > Bacillota > Negativicutes > Acidaminococcales > Acidaminococcaceae > RZYP01. The sequence goes on from CAYLRW010000005.1 coordinate 9,759, forward strand.
GCGACAAGGTTCAATTGGTCGGTGATGATTTGTTCGTCACGAACTCTGAACGTTTGAGCCGCGGTATCAGCGATGGTGTTGCCAACTCCATCCTGATCAAAGTAAATCAAATAGGCACTTTGACTGAAACCTTCACTACAATTGAAATGGCCAAACGTGCAGGTTATACTTGTGTAATTTCTCATCGCAGCGGTGAAACTGAGGACACCACATTGGCTGATATTGCAGTAGCAGTTAATGCGGGACAAATCAAAACCGGCGCACCGGCACGTACTGATCGCGTTGCTAAATACAACCAATTGCTGCGTATTGAAGAAGACTTGGCCAGTGCTGCACAGTATAATGGCAAAAAAGTTTTCTATAATCTCAAAAATTTAAAATAATATTTTAAAAAAATAAGGCTGACCTATGGTCAGCTTTATTTTCAATGTGATAAAATAAACGTTAATGGTAGTATCCAAAATAAGCTTTTTAATTGTACCTGATTTTAGTTTGTGGTAAAATATCATGGTACGAACTGTAGAGGAGGTATAATTGTGTACGAAACGATTTTAATGGTACTAGAGGTTCTCGTCAGCTTAGCTTTGATTGCTGTGGTTCTCATGCAATCAGGTAAAAGTGCTGGCTTGTCAGGTTCTTTCGGCGGTGGTGGAGAAACTTTCTTCGGCGGTAAGAGCAATGACATGGACGCAATGCTTGCAAAAGTCACGATTTTTTTAGGGATAGTTTTTGGCGTTTTGACTTTGCTCATTGCTAAGATTTCCTAATGAATGCTTCATCATTAGGTGAAAGAGTCCTTTGTACCGATAAAATATAAAAACGTATTTTGAAAGGGGTATAGGTCTTGAGTAATTATCTGATGTTGTCTATGGTTACTGGATTGATTGCTTTAGCGGTCGCTTATATGCTGACTGCCGGTATTGCAAAATCCAGCGCGGGTAATGCCCGCATGCAAGAAATATCCGGGTATATTCATGAAGGGGCAATGGCTTTTTTGTACAGGGAGTATAAATATCTTGCTGTCTTTATAGTTGTTGTAGCAGTTCTGATTTCCGCATTCTTACATGTTTCTACAGCTGTTTGTTTTGTTTCAGGTGCTATTTTCTCTATTCTTACTGGTTACTTTGGTATGATTGCAGCTACTAAGGCTAATGTGCGTACAGCTGAAGCAGCTCGCGGCGGCATAGCTCCCGCATTGAAAATTGCTTTTTCCGGCGGCGCAGTCATGGGTCTTGGTGTCGTAGGCCTCGGAGTGCTCGGCCTCTCCGCTTGTTATTTTATATTTGATCAAAATATAGACATTGTTACCGGCTTTGGTTTGGGAGCAAGTTCTATAGCTTTGTTCGCACGTGTTGGCGGCGGTATTTATACCAAAGCTGCTGACGTTGGTGCTGACCTTGTTGGAAAAGTCGAAGCTGGCATTCCGGAAGATGATCCGCGTAACCCAGCCGTTATTGCCGATAACGTAGGTGATAATGTCGGCGACGTAGCCGGTATGGGCGCAGACCTTTTTGAATCTTATGTTGGCGCTATTATCTCTGCATTGACACTTGGCGCTGTTATTTACAAAGATGGCAAAGGCGTCGAATTTGTTTTCATGCTAACCATTGCTGGTATAATCGCCTCTATTATTGGTGTTATTTATGCACGCAGCAGTAATTCTCAAAATCCTCAGACCGCTTTGAACAATGGTACATATGTTGCCGGTGCGTTGGTAATAATTGCTGCAGGTTTTCTGAGTAATTCTATTTTCGGTGATTTGCGTGCTTTCTTTGCAATTATCTCGGGTCTTATTGTAGGTCTCGTTATTGGAAAAATTACTGAAATCTACACTTCTTCTGATTTTAAACATGTCCAAAAGATTGCTCAGCAATCTGAAACCGGTCCTGCAACAACGATTATTTCCGGCCTCGCTGTTGGCATGTATTCCACCTTCTGGCCAGTATTCTTCATTTGCATCGGTGTTCTTGTCGCTTTCTTTGTAATGGGCGGTGCGGCAAACTCAGACATGGGTATCTTCGGTATTTCGTTGGCAGCAGTAGGTATGCTTTCTACTACCGGCTTAGTCGTTGCTGTAGATGCTTACGGACCTATCTCTGACAATGCCGGTGGTATTGCCGAGATGTCTTACCTGCCTCATGAAGTACGTGAAATAACTGACAAGCTCGACTCAGTAGGTAATACAACAGCAGCTATTGGCAAGGGGTTTGCAATCGGCTCCGCAGCTTTGACGGCTTTGGCACTGTTCTCTGCTTATGCGCAGACTGTTGACCTGAAGGTTATGGATTTGCTCAATCCTATTACGTTGGTTGGCCTTTTCGTAGGTGCAACCCTTCCATTCTTGTTCGGTGCAATGACAATGGAATCTGTTGGTAAAGCAGCTTATGAAATGATTGAAGAAGTACGTCACCAGTTCCGTACCATTCCTGGTTTGCTGGAAGGTACAGGCAAAGCGGATTATCGCCGTTGTGTAGATATTTCTACCGCAGCTGCTTTGCATGAAATGATGATTCCTGGACTGATGGCAATCGTTTCACCGCTCTTGATGGGTATGTTGTTTGGCGTTGAAGCTCTCGGCGGCATGATTGCTGGCGCAGTTGCTTCCGGCGTTCTTGTGGCTATACTGATGGCTAATGCCGGCGGTGCTTGGGATAACGCCAAGAAATACATTGAAACCGGTGCTCATGGCGGCAAAGGCAGTGATGCCCACAAGGCTGCTGTTACCGGCGATACTGTAGGCGATCCGTTCAAGGATACTTCCGGTCCTGCAATGAACATTCTTATTAAATTAATGACTATTGTGTCTCTGGTATTTGCTCCGTTGCTTGCGAAGTACGGCGGTATCTTACTGGGCTGCATGAAATAGTAATGTTATTAAAGCCACATCGAAAGATGTGGCTTTTTTGTTGCCTTTAATGGTTATTAGTTTTGTCGAGGCCTTAAAAATGCTATAATAGAAGAAACTATGACACCGGAGGTAGCTAATCGTTGACAGTTATAGAGGGAGCAGAACAATATTTTTGGCAGAATGGTGAAAAAGGAGTTCTGCTGATTCATGGTTATACAGGCTCGCCAGCTGAGCTAAAATTGCTGGGAGAATACTTGAACAAAAATGGTTATTCAGTTTTTGGTGTGCGTTTACCTGGACATGGTACAACACCGGAAGAGTTAAATAAAACGAGTTGGCCGATGTGGTACGCGGCCGTCAGGAAAGCTTACACTGAATTGAGCGAGTGCTGCAATGAGATATCGGTAATTGGATTATCAATGGGCGGCTTGCTGGCAATGAAATTAGCTGCGGAAGAACCAGTAAAAAAAGCTGTTTTCCTAGCGACTCCGATTTATGTCTATGACAAGAGAGCACATTTTGTGCGTTTTGCCAAGTTCTTTAAAAAATGGGTTAAGAAGAAAAGCCGCAATTACTGTGTTGATCAAAAATATAATATAGCGTATGATGTAATGCCATTAAAAGCTTTAGACAGCTTAATGAAATTAATTAATCATTGTGTCAGCAAGGTCATTCCAACAATTACAGTACCTTGTTTGATTATGCAATCAAGGCAAGAGCATACTGTGCGGCCTGAAAGTGCAGAATTTATTTATGAAAACGTACAAGCTAAAGATAAAAAATTGATTTGGGTTGAAAATGGTGGACACATTTTAACTTTAGGCGAAAACCGCACAGAAGTTTTTGATAACATTTTAAAATTTTTAGAGGAGTAATAAAATGGAAGAACCAAAGGAATACACATGGTGCTTTGCTTGCGGCAAAGCAAATCCTATTGGCTTGAAGCTGGAATTCGAACGTAATGATGAAGAATGCAGTGCAACTTTTATACCACAGCGAGAGCACCAAAGTTACGACGGCAGAATGCACGGCGGATTGATCAGTACTTTGCTTGATGAGGTTATGGGCAATTATTTGTATATTACAACCGGTAAACCTGCCTATACGGCAAAAATAGAAGTGCGTTTCCGTCAGCCAGTCTTTATTGGTGAAAAAATTAAAGCTGTTGCACGGTTAAAACGTAAGAAAGGCCGTCTAGTTGAAATGACGGCTCAAATTATAAAGGAAGACGGAGTTTTGGCTGCAGAAGCCGAGGCCAAAATGATGTGTGAAGGTGAATTATGAAAAGTATTGAGGTTAAAAGCGCAATCTTGGAATTTATGCGGAGAAAGTGTTATGCACCGTTGAATGCTGAGGCACTGATTGCGGAAATCCCGATTGAAGGTCCGCAACTAAATGAGTTTTGGAAAAGCTTGCTGGAACTCGAAGCTAATGGTGAAATTATTAAAACAAGATTCGCAACTTTTGGCCTGCCTGAAAAAATGGGGCTGGTTGCAGGTCGTTTTCAGCTGACCAGCAAGGGTTTTGGTTTTGTTATACCTGATAATAAAGGCGAAAACCCTGATGTTTTTATTCCGCCACGTGCTCTGAATGGTGCTATGAACAACGATAGGGTCATGGCACGTGTAGAAACACGCACCAGCGGCAAAAAACCTGAAGGTGAAATAATCAGGATCATTACCAGAGCCAATAATAAAGTTGTTGGCGTCTTTATTAAGACGGGCGATTTTGGTTTTGTTGTACCAGATGACAAAAAGATTGGGAAGGATATTTATGTAGCACGTAAGAATTTTGGCGGCGCTAAGCCCAATCAGAAAGTTGTTGTGGAAGTTACTACATGGCCGGAAGAACGTAAAAGCGCGGAAGGCAAGATTGTTGAAATTCTTGGTAATCTTGGCGATGTAGGTCTGGAAATACTTTCCATCATTAAACAGAATGATTTGCCGTTGGAGTTCCCGGAAGCTGTCATCAATGCATCTAAGCGTGTGCCAAAGACTATCAAAGAAACAGATTTGAGAGGCAGGCGTGACGTGCGCTCTTTCCCACTTGTTACGATTGATGGCGAAGATGCCAAGGACCTTGACGATGCTGTTTATGTGCGCCGCCAGGGTGAAGATTATCTGCTAGGCGTTTATATTGCCGATGTCAGTCATTATGTAAAGGAAAATGCAATTTTAGACAAAGAAGCCAGAGAACGCGGAACCAGCGTTTATTTGGTTGACCGTGTTATCCCTATGCTGCCGGAACGTTTATCGAACGGCATCTGCAGCTTAAATGCCGGCGAAGACAGGCTGGCAATGTCGTGTGAAATGTTGATAGACCATAAAGGCAGGGTTAAGGCTTACGAAATATTTCCCAGTGTAATTCGTGTCCTATATAGGTTAAACTATCGTGAAGTAAGAGAAATTCTTGTCAATAAAGACTCAGACTTGATGGATAAATATGCTGAAATTGTACCTATGTTGGAAGTAATGGAAGAACTGTGTCAGCTGCTGCGTAATAAACGTATGCTGCGTGGCGCGATTGATTTTGACATTCCAGAGCAAAAAGTCCTGCTTGATGAAGAAGGTAGACCAAGGGAAATAGTGCAGCGCGTGCGCAGTATCTCCGAATCTATTATTGAGGAATTTATGCTTTCGGCTAATGAAACTGTCGCGCGTCATATGAGCAATCAGGAATGGCCTTTTGTTTATCGTGTACATGACATACCGAATGAAGATAAAATGGCTGATTTAGCTAAATTACTTAATAATTTTAATGTTAAACTGCCAATAACAGATGAAATCAAACCTGCGGAGATTCAGAAGGCTTTGAAGCAAATGGAAGGCAGACCCGAAGAACGTCTTGTTTCTACTGTAGCCCTGCGTTCGCTTAAACAGGCAGTATATCAGGTCGATAATGTAGGACATTTTGGTTTGGCTGCTGAGTATTATACCCACTTCACGTCGCCAATCAGGCGTTATCCGGACCTTATCGTACATCGGCTTCTGAGGGAATGGATGCATAATCCCGTGCTATCGGCTAAGCAAAGAGATAAGCTGGAAACAGAACTTGATGAAATTGCGACCCATTCTTCTATTCGTGAGCGAGCTGCGGCAGATGCTGAGAGAGCAACAGTTGATCTTAAAATGGCTGAATATATGGCTGGTCATATTGGTGAAGAGTTTGAAGGAACCATTTCCGGTGTGACAGCATTTGGTATGTTTGTCGAATTGACAAATGGTGTTGAAGGTTTAGTGCATGTTTCCAGTCTGACCGATGATTATTATGAATTTCAGGAACAGCATTATTCATTAATAGGTGAACACACACGTAAAGTTTACCGACTTGGTGATAAGGTGACAATTGAAGTTTTGCAGGTGAATATTGCTGAACGCAATATAGACTTCATCATGGCAGGTCAATCTGCGCAGATGCGTGAACACTTAAGGGCGCAGCTGCTTGGTCGCAGGGAAGGGCCTTCACAGCCACGAGGATCAAAAAGTGGTACGGCAAGTTTTTCAGCTAAGAAAGCTGCTGACCGCAAAAAAGGCAAAGAAAGCCGCAGTAAAGACGTAAAAGGCAACGTTGGCAGGAAGTTTGACAAAAATAAACGTAAGAAGAAAAAATAACGATATGCTGATTTCTATAAATATTATTTAAAACAAGGTGGTGCGAAAGTTGGCACAACAAGGAATTAAAATCGCAGCAGAAAATAGAAAAGCGCGCCACGACTATTCTATTCATGAAACATTTGAAGCAGGAATTGAACTGGTAGGTACGGAGGTAAAATCTCTGCGTGCCGGTAAGGCAAACCTCAAGGATGCCTATGCGCAAATAACTAAAACAGCAGAGGTCTATGTATATAACCTCCATATCAGTCCCTATGAGCAGGGTAATCAATTCAATCATGAACCGCTTAGGCCTAGACGGCTACTGCTGCACAGAGCTGAAATACGCCGTCTGATTGGCAAAGTAAAAGAAAAGGGCTATGCACTTATTCCTCTTAAAATGTATTTTACTCATGGGCTGGTCAAAATGGAATTGGCATTGGCAACCGGCAAGAAACTCTATGATAAGCGACAATCAATGGCAGAGAAAGATGCTAAACGTGAAATGGACAGAACACTGAAAGAACGCAACAGATAAATAGGGGGATATGCATGAAGTATGAATTTGGCGACGAACGTGCCAAGAGGAAAAAGCGTAATATGATAATAACGGCTATAGCAGCAACTATTATTGTTGTTGCTGCTGGTTTAGGTTATATGTACTATATGTCTAAGCCATCGTCACCAACTACTAATTCGAATGCTCAGCAGTCAGTTGATAGCAAAGTCCAGGAGAAAACCGAGACTAAGTCCACTGAAGTCAAATCTGCGGAAATGCAGACTCCTTCTAATGAGCAGTCAACACAAACCACTGATGCATCAAAGAAATCATCGCAATATACGATTTTAATTGATAAAAGCGATTTTAGCTTAACCTTGAAAAAGGATGATCAGGTAGAAAAAATTTATTCTGTCGCCATAGGCAAAAATTCTGGTCAAAAGCAGCAATCGGGTGACCTGAGAACGCCGACAGGGAATTTTACCGTCGATGAGATAATTGATTCTTCCTCCTGGAAACATGACTTTAAGGATGGCAAGGGAGAAATAGAAGGTGCCTACGGGCCTTGGTTTATTTCCTTGGAAACCGGCTGGGATGGCATCGGTATTCACGGCACACATGATCCGGCTTCGATTAGGACAATGGTGTCTGAAGGCTGCATCAGAATGAACAACGCAGATGTGGAAGAACTGAAAACAAAAATTCAGCCAGGCACGAAAGTCATAATACAGGAATAATGGCTGAAACGCAGACTATAAGCTAAAAGTCAAAAAGTTCACAAATAGTTTATTGTTTTTTAAACAGCCTTATGATACACTTATTACAGTAACTTATATTACTCTTACAACCGGGGATGTACTGGTTTCGACGGGGGTAGGTGTGGCATGATAAGCGAGCCGGGGTCCCATCAGCCCGTGATACGATGGAACTTAAATTAAACGCAAAAACTGATTACGCTTTAGCAGCTTAATGCTAACGCTCTACCTCTCCTCCTCCCATGGGCGTGGATAGAGCGACAATTAGTGGGATACCCGAAGGCCAATTCTCGGAGGCTTGCTGGGGAAACTTATCGAGATAGCAACTGAGTAGCCTGTCGTTAGGCGACAAAGAAGCGAAACACCAAAATAGCGACTGCGCTCGGAGAAGGTCATGTTTCATTGCTTTCGGACAGGGGTTCGACTCCCCTCATCTCCACCAGCAATAATTAAACAGTTGGTGGCGATAAAACTGTTTTTCAAAATAAAGTTAGTCTTATTACAGTGTTTAGAAATTGTAAAAAGCTATGATTCTTATGCCTTTGCGGCAAGGGAGTCATAGCTTTTTTGTGTTCTTTGCTATACTATCTAGCTTCCGGGGAAATTAGCTTATTGCGTTGATATTTAGTTTCCGTGTTGAGTAAATTTACATTGAATCGGAATTTTTAAAATTTGTTCAATTTTCAATCATTTGCTTAAAAATTATGGTATTATATTATTTGGGAAGAGGGTAACTAATCATATTATCATGGGGGATTTTATGATGAAGAATTGTAGTGATGAATCTGTAATAACGTATCTTCGTCAGCAAAAACTAATGTTGCTTGAATTAGCGCTGCTGATGACATCCATTTGGGTTCTGGCTATGAAGTACCAGCTTAGTATGGCCGTTTTGCTTAGTGTAATTGTGTTGTTGGCATTATGGAAATTAATCAGGCAGTATTATATTGAAAAAGATCTTGTGCAGCAGCGGCAAAAGTTTATTGCAAGAGAAGTCGCTGATGCCTCCCTGCAAAGACAGAATAAATTGCTTGCGTTTTTGCACGAAACAGCTATGGACATTATGAGCCGGCAAGATGTGGTAAACTTATTGGAAACAATTGTGAAAAAAGCAGCGGAAATCACGGGTGCATCTACCGGTAGCGTTCTGCTTTTCAATGAAGAAAGAACAGAGCGTGTACGTGTCGTAGCAACCGGTCCAGCTACTCAAATGGTGGGATCACGCAACCCGATTGATGAAGGTGCCGCAGGGCAAGTTTGGACAACAGGTAAACTTGTTTTGATTAACAATTACAAAAAGTGGGCACATCGGTCTTTCCCTGCTGCGGAAGTGGCCGAATCTGTCATCTACTTTCCCCTTAAAAGTGCAAAAGAGGTAGTTGGCGTTATCGGTCTTTGGCATACGGATGCGGGTCGTTGCTTTGGCGATCAGGATATTGAAATTATTGATCAGTTTGCTGGCTTGGCTTCTATCGCATACGAGAATGCTTACTTGTATCGGGAGGCACAGCGTGAAATCAGCGAGCGGCGTTATACTGAGGGATTACTGCAGTATCGTGGTTTCCACGATGTCATGACCGGTTTATATAATCGAACTTATTTTGAAGAAGAATTGCAGCGCCTCGACAAGCGGCGTGAAGGCGCTGTTGGCTTGATTATGCTGGATGTTGATGGACTAAAGTTGATTAACGATTCTTTAGGCCATGCAAGGGGAGATAGTTTATTAAAAAGTACTGCTCAGATCCTTTTGACATGTTTTCCTGACAATGATGTTGTTTCACGTATAGGTGGTGATGAATTTGCCGTATTAGTATCACCTGCTGATACTGAAATTCTGGATCAGGCCTGCGAACGCATTCGCACAAAAGTGAAAGAATTTAATAATTCACAATCACAATTCCTTATCAGCCTTTCTGTTGGCTCCGCTCTGGCAGAAACTAATACGATTCCCATGCGTGAATTATATAAACAAGCTGACAATAATATGTACAGAGAGAAGCTTCATCAAAGAAAGAGCAGCCGCAGCACGATTGTCCAGACGGTTATGGAACTACTGAAAGCAAGAGATTACATTACGGAAGGTCACGGTGACCGGCTGCAAAAAATTGTTTATGATATGGGCAATCTTTTAGGACTTTCATCAAGGACAATCTCAGACCTCCGCCTTTTTGCCCAATTTCATGATATTGGCAAGGTGGGAATACCTGATCGGATTTTATTAAAACCTGGCCCATTGAATTCAGAGGAAAAAATCGAAATGCAGCAGCACTCAGAAATTGGTTACCGGATTGCACAGTCTGCGCCCGAACTGCTGCCAATTGCTGATTGGGTTTTAAAGCATCACGAATGGTGGAATGGCGGTGGCTATCCGCTGGCTCTTTCTGGCGAGGAAATACCATTAGAATGCAGAATTTTGGCTATTGCTGATGCGTATGATGCGATGATCAGTGATCGTCCTTACCGCAAGGCGATGTCTCATGCTGCTGCAGTCAAAGAACTGCAAGACTATTCAGGCAGGCAGTTTGATCCTAGTCTGGTTGGTATTTTTGTCAGCATTTATGGTGAAAATGTCTAGTACGGCGATGAAGCGGAAATAAAGACGGTTAAGGTAACATATATTTTTTTGCAAAGGTGAAGAAAAGCCATAAAACCAGCAAAGCATTGTAATAACTTGCTTTCAGGGTTTTGTGGCTTTTTAATTTAGCAAGGAGTTTGTAATTTCAGAATATTGCTTTTAAACGCAAGGTTGACAGATTATTGTTTTTGATTAACAATGAAGATGAAATATTGCGAAAATTGTTCAGCGGTTCTACGAGCGCAAAAAGGAGTTGAATACTGTTGACAACGAAAAAGCAAGCTGATATTTCCCGGATAGAGTTGGCACGTAATCATACTTTGAAAATAACGGTTATTTATCTTCTTTTAGGCTCACTTTGGATAATTTTCTCAGATATGCTTACGGAAAAACTTGTACATGGACGTTATGATGTTTTACTTGTCAGCATGGTGAAGGGGATTTTATATGTATTATCCACAGCGGGACTTCTATATCTGCTTATATATTCAGCTTTAAAAAACTTACTGCTTCTGAATTAAAATTGAACAAAAGCGAGTCTATGCTGCGCACTGTTTTTAATCAAGCGCCTATAGGTATTGTGATTGTACTCAATGAAACAGATAAATATATGGGGAACGATGATTTTCCTAGTATCAATCCTATGTTTGAAAAAATAACAGGCAGAACAGAAAAAGAACTTGCAGGCTGTCAATGGCAAACAATAACGCATCCGGAAGATTTGCCAAAAGAAGTTCTTTTGACCGAAAAACTAATCAAAGGTGAAATTAGTGGCTTCAGTATACAAAAAAGATATTTGAGACCTGACGGTTCTATTGGTTGGGCAAGTAAGACCGCAGTGCCTTTAGTTTTTGAAGGCGACGCCAACAAATATAGCTTGTTTTTGATTCAGGATATCAATGAAAGTAAGGCGGTTGCCGAGGCTTTAGCAGAAAGTGAGAGAAGCAAAAGTGTTTTGCTGGCGAATTTATTGGGTATGGCTTATCGCTGCAAATATGATGATTCTTTAAGCATGCAATTTGTTTCCGATGGATGTCTGGAGCTTACCGGCTATTCTGTAGAATACTTTTTGCAGCATGGAGGGGCCTCTTATGTTGAATTAATAGCTGATGAGTATAAAGAGCAGATAGAGAATGAATTCGAAAAAATGCTTGGCAAGTGTTTGCCGCACAAATACGAATATGAAATAGTAACCGCTTCCGGACAGCGTAAATGGGTTTTGGATATTGGACGCGGAGTTTATGCAAAAAATGGTAATGTTGAAGCTATTGAGGGCATAATTATAGACATAACAGAACGTAAGCAGCATGAAATGAAATTAAAGTACCTTAGCGAACGCGATAGTTTGACGGGTTTATATAATAGACGTTCTTTTGAAGAAGTTTTAACAAGGGAAACTTCTAATGTTGTTAGCCTCCATCGGGCAGTTATTTTGTTGGATTTGAAGAAAATTAATTCATTTAATCTGGCTTATGGTTATAGCTACAGCGAAAATTTAATTAAGGAAATTACAATGCAGCTATCTTTGCTGTGTGTCGAGGACTGTAGAATTTTCCAGATTTCTTTTGAGAGAATTGCTTTTTATGTAAAAAATTATGGTGGAAAAGAGAAATTAGTCGACTTTTGCGAAGCGATACTAGACGTTTTGGAAAAAATGCAAGTAAGATATTCGCTCGGCTGCAATATTGGAATTTTGGAAATTGATAAATGCCAATGTTCTGCGGCTGATGTTCTGAAAAATGTTTCTATTGCTGCAGCTAAGTCAGTTGAAAATCACGAAAAACCGTATTATTTTTTTGAAGATAAACTTAAAGAAGAATTGGCAAGAGAAGCAATTATTAAAGAGGAGCTCTTAGTTTCAGCTAGTAATAATGTTGATTCAAGTCTCTTTTTGCTATACCAGCCGATTTTTGCCGCAAAAACAGGCAAGATTCATGGCTTTGAAGCATTGGCAAGATTTGACAGTAAAAAACTTGGAGTAATATCGCCTTTAGAATTCATCAGCTTGGCCGAGGAAACGCAGGCCATTATTCCTATTGGGAAAAAAGTTCTGCGTATGGCTTGCAACTTTATAAAAGAAATAGAAGCGCTGGGACATAGCGAAATAGTTGTTGCGGTTAATCTTTCTGCCGTGCAGATACTAAGAAGTGACTTTGTGTTGGATGCAGTAAATATTATTAAAGAAACTGGCGTTAATCCAAATATGCTGACTTTAGAAGTTACTGAGTCAATGATTCTTACTAACTATGAAAGTGTTAATAAGACAATTGCTCAATTACGAGAGCTTGGCATAAAGTTTGCTATAGACGATTTTGGAGTAGGTTATTCCTCGCTTGCTCGTGAAAGGGAACTTGATGTCGATAGTATCAAGCTGGATAAATATTTTGCTGATGATTTACTGGTACACGAAGAAAATGAAATCATTGTCAGTGATATTATTTCTATGATGCATAGACTGGGACATACTGTAGTTGCCGAAGGTATTGAGCGGGAAGAGCAAAAAGATTATTTATTGAGGCATGATTGTGATTATTTGCAGGGATATCTTTTCAGCAAGCCGATAAAGCCGGAAAAAGCTTTGGCAATGCTTACCAATGCAAATGAATAGCTGTTGACTTTCGACAATAGATAAGGTATATTGTAACCGTACAAATATTCAGAAAATACAATAAAATCAAGTGGGATATTTTGTGTAATTAAAAATAATTGGTTTTAAATAAATTATCATGTCTTATGTGAAGAAGGAGGAGATAACATTATGAGAAACAGGAATTATTTAATTGTTGTATTGACTTTGGTTGCGGTAATGATTTCTTCTATTGCTTTTGCCGCGTCAGGTACTCCGGCAAAATATAAAGGTTTATCTGCGATTACTGCAGCTCGGACTGAAGTGCCAAAAGCAGCGAACTTGTTAGGATATAACAAAGATGGCGAGAACATACTGGTGGCATTTCAAGATCCTGCAACCTTGGAAAACTATTTTGTCAAAGTAGCAATGGATACTTCTAAGGTAAAAGAAGTGAAAATTGATGGGGCCGTATTCGTTCTGGGGAGTACTGTTATTAATAAAACAACAGACGACGTTAAAGGAGTCTTGTTAAAAACCTATCCAGATGCAACGAATATAGTTATAACTACAGATCACGATATGAATAATACATACTATCAGGCTAATTTCACTACCAAAAAATTTAAGGGCGAAGCTAAGTTTAATCCGGCAACAGGAGTAATTATTGAGAGAACCTTAGAATACTTTTAAACGATTCAGTTAATTGAAAATACCGCTAGCTTAATTGCTAGCGGTATTTTTTATCATTATTGAAAAAGCAAAAAGCTTTGTGTTTAATAAATGAACAATGAACACTTTAACTGTAAAAAATATGCTTTGTAGACTTGTTATGTTAACTTTTTGAGATTAAAGTGCTATAATAAATGTAGGTTTTAAAAACTAAGGAGATGTTTGCAATGGGAGATAAAAGCCCAAAGAACAAAGAGAAAATGAAGAAGAAGGCAACAAAGACTAAAGCAGCTACTCATACTAGTTCTGAGAATTCACAGACAGAACCTAAATAAAAGCCTGTAAAAAAGCAACTGCAATTGTGAAATGCACCTCAAATGCTTAATGGCGTTTTTAGGTGCATTTTTTCTGTTTTTACCGCAGTTCTGTTAGTGATTGCAAGGAAATTATGAAATTATTGTGAAGTGTTGATAAGTATTTTGAAATTTGTTATAATAATTTACAGATATATAGGCTCTAAAAGGGAGTAACTGTTATAACTGTCGTCAACATATATGCTGCAACAACAGCTGGCGGTAGTATTGAATGCATAGCATTTGATTGGTGAGACTTTTAGTGTGATGGTGGTCCATTGCGCTGGGGGTCTTTTTTATTTCTATTATTGAGGAGGAGATTTATTTGGAGTTTTTGTCAATGGATTTTTTGATGGCACTTGGTTCTATAATAGTATTAGATATTGTTTTGGGCGGCGATAATGCGGTTGTAATTGCTATGGCATCGCGTGATTTGCCGCAGTCAGTCAGGAAAAAAGCTGTTTATGCAGGAACCGCTGGTGCCATTGCTGTGAGAATGTTGATGACCTTTTTAGCTGTATGGGTATTAACCATACCATATTTACAGGCCATTGGCGGCATGGCACTAATTCCTATCGCAATCAAATTGCTGAAGCCAGCGGAAGATGCTAAAGAGATTTCTGCTTGTGATGGTTTTTGGACGGCAATTAAGACAATTATTGTAGCGGATGTAGCAATGGGAATTGATAACGTTCTTGCCATTGCCGGCGCAGCAGATGGACATTTTGGATTGGTAGTCATTGGCTTGCTGATAAGTGTACCAGTTATTGTCTGGGGCAGCCAGCTAATCGGCTCCTTGATGCAGAAATATCCTTCTTTGATTTTTCTTGGGGCAGGTATTTTGGCTTGGACAGCAGGTACTATGTTGCTGCACGATAAAATTGTTGGCAGTTATATATCCAATGTCTTGGATGGATTTGAATACTTGATCCCCCTTTTAATAACTACCATTGTTTTGACAATTGGTTATCGTGCTCAGAAATCTTCTGAAATGCCAGCGGATGCTGAACTGAATTAACTTGTTTTGTGATTATCTTAAAGGCCTGCGCTTTCATGTGCAGGCCTTGTCGTTTTTTATGGCGAGGAATAGAAAAGAACAGAAGGATAAAGGGAAATAATGTCGAAGCATGAAATATAAAATTATATTAGGAAGTGATGAATATGGCTGCAAATTTGCCCTTCAAGATTGATGACTGTGTCTATGACGGCGACAATAGAAAGGGAAAGGTAGTTGATTTTAGACAGGAAGATGTTTCTGATCCCAGTAATGGCAAGTTTGCTTATAAAGTTGTTTGGGAAAATGGCAGCAGCAGTTGGATGGAAGAAACTGATATCCATAAAAAAGGTTTCTTTGAGAGTCTGCTGCACAAATTCAAATAAAATTACTATTACCAGGTGCAAGCTTGATTCATATTACTAATAATAATCTTTAAAAATTAAGAGGAGGGTAATTCATGAAAGTATTATTGTTAAATGGCAGTCCGCATGAAAAAGGTTGTACATACACTGCTTTGACAGAAATAGCCAACGAATTGGCAAAAGAGAATATTGAGTCGGAAATTATGCAAGTCGGCAGCAAACCTGTTAAAGGCTGCATAGCTTGTTATGCCTGTATTAAGCTGAATAATGGCCATTGTGTCTTTAATGATGATTTAGTCAACCCTGTTATTGATAAAATCAAAGAGGCTGATGCCATCGTAGTAGGCAGTCCAGTCTACTATGCGGGTATTTCCGGTCAGGTAAAATCGCTGCTGGACAGAGTGTTTTTTGCAGGCCGCGACATTTTTGCCAATAAACTTGCCGCAACAGTTGTCAGCTGCAGACGTGGCGGAGCGAGTGCTTCCTTTGACCAGCTGAACCACTATTTTATGATGAAGAACATGCCAGTAGTAAGTTCGCAGTATTGGAATCAGGTACATGGCAGCAATGCTGAAGAAGTTGTCAAAGACTATGAAGGCATGCAGACTATGCGCACATTGGCCAAGAATATGAGCTGGCTTTTGAAGTGCATTGAAGCGGGCAAGCAGAATGGTGTTAAATTACCGGAATACGAAACAGTAATACAAACAAACTTTATACGCTAGAAACATCATAAGATAATTTTGGAGGTTAAATAAATGACTGGATTAAAAGGAAAAACAGTTTTCATCAGTGGAGCAAGCAGCGGTATCGGCAAAGCTAGTGCTGAAGCCTTTGCCATGGCCGGGACTCGCTTGATTCTCTGTGCACGCAGTATAGATAAGATAACAGCTTTGGCTGAAAAGCTAAAGGAGCATTATGAGACCGAATGCATGGTAATTAAACTGGATGTGCGTGATCGCCAAGCTGTTGAAGAAGCAATTGATACTTTACCTGAGAACTGGAAAAAGATTGATATTCTTTTGAATAATGCCGGCGGTGCACTGGGTTTGGAAAAACTCCACGAAGGTGATCCAAGCGATTGGGATACCATGATTGACACTAATATCAAGGGTTTACTTTATCTTACACGGAAAATAGTGCCATTAATGCTGAAATATCAGTTAAAAGGGCATGTTGTTAATATTGGTTCTATCGCCGGTATTGCTGCCTATCCTAATGGGGCCGTATACTGCGCGACAAAAGCTGCTGTTCATTGCCTGAGCGATGGCTTGCGCATGGATCTAGTTGATAAACCAATTCGTGTTACCAATATTCAGCCAGGCATGACTGAAACTAATTTCAGCAACGTCAGATTCCACGGCGATGAGAAAAAAGCAGAGGCTGTCTACGCAGGCATTAAGCCATTAACAGCCGATGATATAGCTGACATAGTTATCTATGCTACCAGCGCACCGGATCATGTGCAGATTTGTGAAGTAACGGTTACGCCTACTAATCAAGCTACGGGCGGCGTAGTTTATAAAACCAATTCTTAAATACATATGTGCAAAAATCCCCTTACCATAAAAACGTAAGGGGATTTTTATTTGCAACTCAGGCAAAAGATAAAAGATGGACTTAATATTGGACATATAAATAATAAGATATTTCTAATTAAAGGAATGCCGGTTTTGCCGTCGAAAATAATTATAGATGCTTGATGCTCGGGGGAGGTTTTTTAATGGATAATATTGTTTTTTTAAGCTTATTCTTTAATGTAATAATTTTGCTATTGTTGTTTATTGTATATCGCAAAGCAGGTTCGAATAGCCAAAATGAGCAGTTATTGGGAATCAAGCTGCAGCTTGATCAGTTGCGCAACGATCTTTACAGGCAGCAAGAAGGACTGCGCTCAGAACTGAATCGTAATATGCAGGAAACAATGAATAACTTTGGCAGCATTATCTTGAAAACCTTGCGTAGCACCAACGATACGCAGAATACTATCGTTAAAGATATGGATAAAAACATGCAGGAGAAACTAGAACAAAATCAGCGCATGTTGTCCGATTCTTTGTCGCAGGTGGAAAAGCGGTTACAAACGTATTCTGCAGAATCAACTGCCAAATTGGAAAATATTCGTCTGAGTGTCGAGCGCAAGCTTGGTGATTTACAAACAGATAACAACAAAAAACTCGATGATATGCGGCAATTGGTTGACGAGAAACTGCAGAAAACATTGAATGAGAGAATGACAGAATCTTTTAAATTGGTTAATGACCGCTTGGAACAGGTCTATAAAGGCCTTGGTGAAATGCAGTCTTTAGCGCAGGGCGTAGGCGACTTGAAAAAAGTGATGAGTAATGTAAAAACACGAGGTATTTTAGGGGAAATTCAATTAGGCGCTATTTTGGAAGAAATTTTGTCCACTGAGCAATATGTTACCAATGTTGAAACCAAAAAAGGCAGCGGCAAGGTTGTAGAGTACGCCATTAAACTACCGTCAGAAGATGGCTCTTTTGTCTATTTGCCGATAGACTCCAAATTTCCAGGCGAAACCTACGGTAATTTACGTGATGCATACGAAAAAGGCAGCGCCGAAGAAATTCAAAACTGTGTTAAATTGCTGCTTAATACAATTAAGGCTGAAGCAAAGGATATTAGGGACAAGTATATTGATGCACCTAATACGACTGATTTTGCCATTATGTTTTTGCCATTTGAGGGTCTTTATGCCGAAGTCGTTAATCGGGGCATGATCGAAGTATTACAGCGTGATTATCACGTAAACTTAGCGGGACCAAGCACGATGGCGGCACTTTTGAACAGTTTACAGATGGGTTTCAAAACCTTTGCCATTCAACAGCGCAGCAGTGAAGTCTGGAAAGTTCTTGGAGCTGTCAAAACAGAGTTTGATAAATTTGCTGATGCACTGAAGGCTACCCAAACAAGGTTGACACAGGCTCATGAAGAACTTGACAAACTTGTGGGAACACGAACCCGCAGAATGCAGCTGAAGTTGCGCGGGCTTACGCAGATAACTTCTGCTGATGCCGAAAAAATTTTACAATTGGATCAGCCTGATTCTGAAAGTAAAAACTAAAAAACTCTCCGGAATGCATATTCCGGAGAGTTTTTGCATATTATCGCTATACTTTTATGCCTTCTTTATAATAGTTGCATAGTTCAACTTGTCGGACTTCATTCATATATTCGTTTTGGTAGCCTTCTTTTTCCATTCTGTAGGAAATTACACCGGTAGTGGAATAAAATTCTGATTTTACTGCTCTCAAGAAGATGGAAGGGAAAAGAGTATTTATCAAAAAATCATAGAAAGGATGGCAGACATCCAAGCCTTTCACTTTGCGGTCAAAATCATCAGTGATTGCTAATTCGACAAGTTCTGTTTCCTTTTCAGTAAGCAAACCATTTTCTGAATACTGCAGGTAAGTTGTTTGCGTCGTCAAGGCACTTTTAATTAATTCATCCTGGTTCATAAAAAATGTTATCGTACCAACAAGGAAAAGCTGTTCTTCAAAAAAGTCGCGGCTTTGGAGTCGTGGTATGCCTAGATATCTTGAATCTACAGTTTCTTCAAATAATGGGGAATGTAATTCAACTACATCATTCTCAAGCAGCTGGTCTTCAAAACAAGAACTTAATCTAACAATTTGTTCCGCACAAGAAAAGTCGGCAAAAATAGCTTCGTCAGGAGCAGGGTAATATTTAAGCAGGAAGGTAGTTTGTTCCAGCTCAGCATGCTTTTGCCATTTCTGCAATACAAGCTCATATGGTCCGGAAATTCCTGGCAGCCAAAAATACCAACCAAGAGTATCTTCATTAATAGGACGGATTTTTTCCAATACGTCTTGATTAGTGTTTTCTAAGACTACTAAAATTGCTTGATTCAATAGTTTGTCGACATATGTCATTTTGAGCACTTCCTTCCATATGATGTTTAATAATAAGGAAGATTAGATAAAAACACTAAGTGAAAGCAGAATTTTCTCATAAATATTTTACTGTGAGTAAATTATAGAATGAAATATTGCCAAGTGTCAAGCATATATTGATACATATTTGTGTTAAAAATGTAATATTTGTTGACTATATATACAAATAGCATATGCTATTTAACGAAATGATGACACGAAAATATCACTTGACTATCTGTCATAGTAATATGATATGCTTTTAGAAAGACACAGCAGTAAATTTTTTTTGTTTAGCGGAGTAAAAGTTATGAAAAAAATATTAATCATATTAGCAGCAGTAATAGTGCTTGTAACTGGGGGCTGCAGTTTAATACAAAGGCAACAATTTTCATCAGCTCTTTCTGTAAAATCTTCAGCTGCCAATCTTGCGTTATCTGGCGGTACGCTCAAGGCTGTTGTCTCACAGACACCTATTGCTGTTGGTGACGCTGATGTTTTTGCTGTAATGCAAAACATTACAAAAGACAACAGAACAGAAAAAATGATTACATGGCATTCAAAATTGCCGCGTTCAGCTTCTTTTTTAGAATATAGAGAACAAGGGCATAATGACATAGTAAAAATTAATGCGAAACAAAATGAGTTTATGACTGATCAGGGTAAAAAATATCAGCATATAGTAAAAATTAATGGCTTGAAAGCTGATCATACCTATGAATACCGGATTAACGATGGGGAAGATTATACGGCGTGGGAGATATTTCATACCGACAATGGCATACGGACGAAAGCTCTTATCTTTCCAGATTCTCAAAGCGTCGATTATGGCATCTGGGCAAAAACCGTTAAGATGGCCTGGGAGAAAAATCCTGATGCCCAGTTTTTTATTAACATGGGTGATCTTGTTGATAATGGGCAGCAATACTGGCAATGGGCAAGGTGGTTGGAAGGCGTTGAAGGAATGATAGAAAAAATTCCTTTTGCACCAATTAGCGGTAATCACGAAGATTATACCTTGAACTGGAAAATGACTGAGCCACATACCTATTTGAATCTTTTTACTTTGCCGGCAAACGGGATTGAAGGCTTCAATGAATATTTTTATTCATACGATTATGGTGACGTGCATTTTACTGTCATTGATACGCAGAAAGATGAATTAGCTGAATTTAAACCTGATTTGTTTGCCAGAGAATTGGCTTGGGCAGAAAAAGATCTTGCTGCTACTGATAAACACTGGAAAGTAGTTTTGATGCATAAACATATTTTCAATTTCAGAGTCGATGGCAGTTTCAATGAAATTGGCGACACTTTTATGCCACTTTTCGATAAGTATAATGTTGACGTTGTTTTTACAGGTCATATTCATTCCTATCGTAGAACAGTACCTTTATATGAAGGAGTCGCTGCAGAAAGGGGAACCATTTACATTTCTACAGGTGCAGCAGGAGAGCGCTTAAGGGTAAAGGGACCGGCACAGATTTCGCTGGAGGCGGCGGTAAATCCACAGACGTCTTTGCCAAATTATCTTGTCTTGGAAACAAATGCAGGCGAAATGAAAATTCAGGCTTTTACGCAAAAAGGCGATGAGATTGATTCCGTCTTGCTAAAAAAATAGTATTTTTTATTGACAAGATTATTAAGAATATTGTAATATGGAAAAGTTAAAAGGGAGTAGTTTTATATATAAAGTCAACATACTGGCAAGAATGTTTGCCTGGCTTTGTAGCCTGTCAGGGTAACGAGACTTTTGGCATGATTTGTTTGCAACAGATCATGCCGGAAGTCTTTTTTTATTTACTCCAAAAATATTGAGAGGATGAAGTGTATGTATTTGGATTTGGTTGCTTTTTTGGTTTCAGCAGGTGCCGTTGTTTTGGCGGAGATGGGGGATAAGACGCAACTTTTGGCTATGGCGTTTGCAACGAAGTATAAAGCTTCAAAAGTAATGTTGGGTGTTTTTCTTGCAACAATTTTTAATCATGCGCTTGCTGTAGCTGTCGGTAACTATATAACTCATTTTCAGTCGGCTGAAATATGGATACAAGGAATTGCTTCCTTATCTTTCATATTTTTTGGTCTTTGGACAATACGCGGAGATAAGCTGGAAGGAGAAGAGAATCGTACTTCTAAATATGGCGCAGTAGCAACGGTTGCTATTGCCTTCTTTATTGCTGAAATGGGTGATAAAACCCAGCTCGCAACAATTGCCCTGGCGACAAAGTTCCCAGAAAATCCTTTGTGGCTTCTTGTGGGTACAACAACTGGCATGATGATTGCTGACGGTATTGGTATTATCGTTGGTATAGTTATGTGCAAAAGAATTCCTGAAAGAACGATTAAACTTGTATCTGCAGCTGCTTTCATCTTCTTTGGATTTTTGGGTAGCTATAGTGTAGCTAGCGAGAAATTGCAACTAGAGACAAGTACAATCATTATTGCCCTAACAGCAATTGCTTCCCTTACAGGTGCGATAGCTTTTTATTTGATGAGAAGCAATGACGAAACTTCATCATCGCTCTGCGAAGAAGAATAGCAACAGAATAATAGAACGCTCTTGCTGCTGGCAAGGGCGTTTTATTGATTTTATGTAAACGTACTGACCAATTATTACTACAAAAATTTGAAATGTACTGAAATATCAAACAAATATGAAGAGCCTTTTTAAAATCATATTTTCATATGATATAATTATCTAAATAACATCTTTTTAGAGGCAACACTAAAAAGATTAACTAAGATATTAAAGGGGCTGTAATTTAATGGACAGGGGCATGTTCTCATCTGGCTTAGCTGTTTTTTTTGCGACTTTAGGGTCTGCGGTGGGTTTAGGAAATATTTGGAAGTTCCCGTATCTGACAGGACAATTTGGTGGCGGGGCTTTTCTAATGGTTTATTTGCTTTGTATCATCTTTGTTGGTTTGCCTGTTATGTTAAGCGAGTTTTATTTGGGAAGAAAATCACGTAAAGGTGCTGTAGGTGCATTTGCGACGTTGGCACCAGGCACTGGCGGCAAATTCATTGGTAAGATGGGAGTTGCTTCTTCTTATTTAATAATGTTTTTTTACAGTTGTGTAGCTGGCTGGGTCTATTATTATTTGATCAAAGCAATTAGTGGCGATTTCTCTGAAATTACCATGGAAACTGCTAAGACTCAATTTGGTTCCGTTGTTATTGGACCGCTGACACCGATTTTTTGGCAGTTTGTAGTAATGGCTGTAGTTTCGGCGATCTTGATTATGGGTATCAAGAACGGTATTGAGCGTGTAACGAAAACATTAATGCCTGTATTATTCATTTTAATAATTATTTGTGATATAAGAGCGCTTTCGCTACCGGGAGCAATGGACGGAGTGAGATTTCTTTTTGAGGTAGATTTTAGTAAACTTACTGGTGCTGCCATTTTGACTGCTTTGGGGCTCGCATTTTTTAAACTCTCCCTTGGTATTGGCACGATGATAACTTATGCAAGTTATTTTACCAAGGATAATAATCTTTTAGGGACAGCAGCAAAAGTTGCTTTATCAGATACGCTTGTATCCTTATTAGCTGGCTTGGCAATTTTCCCAACAGTGTTTTCTTTTGGTTTAGAGCCGGGAGCAGGACCGGGGTTGTTATTTATGACGATTCCGTTGGTATTTTCGCAGATGCCTTTTGGTAATCTCTTGCTCATTGCATTTTTCTTTTTGACTTCTATTGCCGCTACAACAGCTATGCTTTCGCTAGTTGAAGTACCTGTTGCCTATATGACAGAAGAAAAGGGTATTTCCAGAACGATAGCAGTTCTTATTAATGGACTTATTATTTTTGTAGTTGGTATTTTAGCAACTTTATCTGCTGATAAGGCAAGCTTGCTTGGAGATGTTACCTTTATGGGCAGAGGCTTTTTTGATTGGTTTGATTATTTGTCCTCCAATATTTTGATGCCTTTAGGTGGTTTGTTGATTGTCATATTTATGAGTTATGTTGTTGACAGAAAGAGCATCAAGGAAGAATTGACTAATAACGGTTCGCTTAACTTAAACAGAATTTTACCTTTTTTCTTTATTGTTATCCGTTATGTTACTCCGGCTTTATTAATAATAATTTTTCTCAATGCAGTCGGTGTGATAAAATTATAATCAAAAAGATAATGTTTTTTAAAGACACCCGATTGTAAAAATCGGGTGTCTTTCTCATAAATAGACAGTTTATACAGACAGAAGCATTTGCAATTTATTTGGTATTGCAGTATAATCCCAATAATTAATTATAACGACATAAGCAAAAATGCAGTACAAAGGAGAGATGGACTATGTTACTGAAAAGATTGGAGGCACTTCCTGTAGGAAGTTTTCACTATCGCCTGCTGATCCTGACAGGTTTAGGTTGGATGTTTGATGCGATGGATACAGGACTTATTTCCTTTGTATTACCAGTACTGGCCAAAGAGTGGAATCTTACGCAAAGCGAAATGGGTATGATTGGCAGCGTTGGTTTATTGGGTATGGCTTTTGGTGCTGTTATTGCAGGTACAATTGCTGATAAAATCGGGCGCAAAGGTGTTTTTTCACTGACACTATTTTTATACAGTCTGGCTACAGGATTGTGCGCCTTGTCCTGGAATTTCGAATCATTACTGGTTTTTCGATTTTTTGTAGGATTTGGTCTGGGCGGTGAGCTGCCAGTTGCGGCTACACTTGTCTCTGAGTATGCTCCTACGAAGGTCAGAGGCCGTTTTATCGTATTACTTGAAAGTTTTTGGGGCTTAGGCTGGATTGTTGCTGCCTGCATAGCTTATTGGTTTATTCCTGTTTATGGGTGGCACTGGGCTTTTATTATCGGAGCAATGCCTGCTCTTTATGTCTTTGTTATCCGTATCGGCATGCCTGAATCTGTCAGATATCTTCTGTCTAAAGGCAGAACTGAAGAAGCAGAAACAATTGTCAGGGAGTTGGAGGCAAAAGCCGGAGTATTGGCACCTACTTTTAGTAAAGAAGCAGAGTCGACTGAACAAAAAAATTATGAGCCCAATTTAGCCTCAATTTGGTCAGGACGTTTTTTAAAGCGAACGGTAATGCTTTGGATTGCTTGGTTTGGCATAGTATTCACTTATTATGGGATTTTTACCTGGCTGCCCTCTTTAGTCTACAATCAAGGATTCACTTTTATAAAAACTTTTGAATATGTCTTTATCATGACTTTGGCACAGCTGCCTGGCTATTTTACCGCTGCGTGGCTTGTAGAAATCATAGGCAGAAAATATACTTTGTCGCTGTTTCTTCTGATGACAGGTGTGGCAAGCTATTTTTTCGGTCAGGCAAATACAGTTGCTGCGATCGTAAGCTGGGGCTGCATTATGTCTTTCTTTAACTTAGGTGCCTGGGGTGTTATCTATACTTATACGCCCGAGTTATACCCAACCTCAATAAGGGCATTCGGCAGTGGTTGGGCTGCCGGAGTTGGCCGGATGGGCGGCATGTTGGCACCAGCAATGGTAGGCGTTCTTCTGCAGCAAGGCATGAAGATGGATGCGGTTTTCCATATGTTTACAGCTGTGTTGGTTTTTGTGTCATTCATGATTATTTTGCTCGGTATTGAAACTAAACAAAAAGATTTAGAGAATATTTGAAGGAATTAAGAAATAAGAGGTAAGAGTCAAAACCTAATAAATTACTCATCTTATACTATTAAAAGGACAAGCTAACACTCTGACTTGAAAAAACCATCGTATATACTTGTAATAAAGTGTAAAAAGTTATACAATTTATACTAAAGGTTGTCAACTGGGTTTAAAGGGATTTTTGTGCCTGTTCTTGTTTTTAGGAAGTGAGGTTCGAAATGAAGAGATTTTTCATAAGAAATATTTCTTTACTTTCAGGCTTATTAGGAGCTGTTTGTGCAGTGTTATTTTCTTTATTGCACTACTATGGCAGCAAATATGTTTCTGATTTATATAGCTTTATCGTGGTTTTGACAATTATCGTATTTACTGCTGCCGGTATCTTTATTGGATGTTCTTTTGCAAGGTTAAAGCGAACAGCAATGCTTGATGATCTCACGCAATTATGGAATAAGCGCTACTTCAATATAAGATTGTCTGAGGAATTAGAAAGAAGCAAAAGAAAAGGTGCTCCGCTCTGTCTGGCATATGTGGATATTGACGATTTTAAAATAATTAATGATAAGTTTGGCCATGTTGTCGGTGATACTGTTTTAGTTAATATGGCGGATATTTTTAAGAGAAACACCAGAAACCTTGATATCGTATCCCGCTGGGGCGGCGATGAATTTGTGATAATTTTCCCTGATACTACGCCAAGATACGGTTTTATAATAGCAAACCGTTTAAAAAAAGCGGTTTCAGCAAGCAAGGACTGTTGTTATACTACAATCAGTATTGGTTTTGTTGACATCCATGCTGATTGGGATGTCGATGATATCTTGAGAGAAGTTGATTTTCTGTTACAAAAAGCCAAAGAAACCAAAAACTCCGTTGCTTCATCAGAATTTAACTGAAATTGCACTTTTTAAAATAAATATATTGTTTTATACAAAGCTATATGCTATAATTTCGAAAAGCCTCTTTGCACTGCATAGAAAACTACAGTACAAACTGAGCAGGCGGTTAACGAAAGTTAATGCGGCTGGGCCAAAATTGGCAACAGGACTTCAAGCCTGTGGGACAGTAAAATGTTCCACGGGCTTTTTTATATTCATTTATATATATCTTGATATCTGGGGAGAGAATTTTATGATTGGCTTAGATGAACAAATACAAAACGGCTTAACGACTGAACAAGCAAAAAAACTTCAGCTACAATTTGGCAAAAATGAACTAGTACCTAAAAAAGAGGAAAGTATTTTAGTAAAAATGTTTCATGTTGTTTGCGAACCAATGTTTTTATTGTTGATTGCGGCATCAGTTATTTACTTCCTTCTGGGTGAGCCTAAAGATGGCGCAATTATGCTCATATTTGTTGTTGCCGTGATTGGAATTGAAGTTATACAAGAATGGCGGACAGATAAGACCTTGGCGGCACTTAAGGATTTGTCTGCTCCACGTATTAATGTTTTGCGAGATGGTGTGGAACAAACAATCAACAGTGCAGATTTGGTTCCAGGCGATATAATGTTTGTGGTTGAGGGGCTGAAAGTTCCTGCCGATGGTGTTGTTTTAAAAGCCAGCACTTTGCTTCTTGACGAGTCATCTCTTACAGGTGAATCAGTGGGAGTTTGGAAAATAACCAGCGAAGAAGTTGAGCCAGACAGCAGAGAATACTGGCGCAGAGACTATTGTTATGCTGGTACACTTGTAACACAAGGCACAGGAACGATTTTAGTTGACAAGATTGGTGCCTCAACTGAATACGGAAAAATTTGCAAGGACGTTGTAACAGCTCCAAGCATACAGACCCCGCTGCAAAAGCAAACTGAAAAAATGGTCAAATCTTTCGGAACGTTTGCAATGATTTTATTTGCTCTTGTCGGTATTGCCACTTATCTTAATTTACCGGACCACGCTTTTAAGGATAGGATCATAGAAAGCATTCTCGGGGGGATAACCTTGGCTATGGCGATGATCCCAGAAGAATTTCCCGTTATTTTAACTGTGTTTTTGTCTATGGGTGCCTGGCGTTTGGCAAGAAAACAATCGCTTGTAAGAAAACTGCCGTCTGTTGAAACATTAGGAGCTGTATCCGTACTTTGCGTTGATAAAACCGGCACAATTACCATGAACCAGATGAAGGTGCAGGATAGCTGGAATCCGTCTGGTGATGACAAAAAGTTAAACAAAGTTATGGGCATGGCTTGCAAGGCAGATGCCTATGATCCTATGGAAAAAGCGATGATTGTTTTTTGCGAAGAACAGGGAATCTCCAGGGAAGAGCTCTTTGGTAGTGAACTTGTTAAGGAATATCCTTTTACCAACGAAACAAAGATGATGGGTAACGTTTGGGCTCAAGAAGGTAAAATTATTGTTACCGCAAAAGGATCACCGGAGAGAATTTTACAACTTTGTGCACTAACACAATTGGAATTGGCGCATGTAGAAAATAAAATCAACACTATGGCAGAAAGAGGACTTAGAGTCATAGCGGTTGGTGAAATGGTTTTGGCAAATATAGATGATGTACCGGAAAATCTTGTAGAGTGCAAGCTGGAATTTTGCGGTGTTGTTGGGCTGGCGGATCCTCCAAGGGATTCTGTAAAACAAGATATAGAAACCTGTATTAATGCCGGGGTAAGAGTTGTCATGATAACTGGTGACAACGGTATCACTGCCAGTGCGATTGCCAGACAGATAGGCATGGCGGACAGCGATAAAATTATCACCGGCGATGAGATTGATAAAATGGATCAGGAAGAATTGAAGGAAAAAATCAAGAATGTCAGCATTTTTTCACGCGTTATTCCTGAACACAAAATGCGTATAGTACAGGCCTTTAAAGCGAATGGGGAAATTGTGGCTATGACAGGAGACGGTGTCAATGATGCGCCGGCGCTTAAATATGCGGATATAGGTATAGCTATGGGTAAGCGTGGTTCAGAAGTTGCCCGTGAAGCTGCCGATTTGATTTTACTGGATGATAATTTTTCTACTATAGTTGATACGATAAAAGACGGCAGAAGGATCTATGATAATATCAAAAGGGCGTTTGGCTACGTTATTGTCATTCATATTCCAATTGCGTTTGCAGCTTTATTGGCACCTTTATTGGGAATTAATCCAACCTGTTTGCTATTATTACCTGTACATGTAGTACTTTTAGAACTTGTAATTGATCCTACCTGCTCAATTGTCTTGGAGCGGCAGCCAGCTGAAAGAGACGTCATGGATAGACCTCCACGCAAGACAGATGAAAAACTTATTAATCTTAATAGTTTAACAAAGAGCCTTTTCCAAGGCTTTGCGATATTTGGGGCAGCATTTGGCACTTATTTGGTTTTCCTGGAGCAATCTCCAGATAATGCAGCTTTGGCAAGAACAATGGGTTTAACGATTATGTTTATAGCAAATATGCTGCTTGTTCACGTCAATAGTTCAGAATCGGAACTCGCGATTCAATCTGTCTTGCGCCTTAGAAGGGATAAAGTGATCGCAGCTGTTAATATCGGCGTAATTTTGGGCTTAATTATAATGCTTTATACACCTGTTGCGGAGGTTCTTAAACTTGCTCCGCTTACTTGCCCAGAGATACTTTTAGCTGTTGGAATTGCCTGTGCTTCAGTATTGTGGTACGAAATAGTGAAAATAGTTAGATTTTTTCTGCACAGGAAGTAAGATATTTTTCTTTTAGTTTTTAGCAGTAAGGGAGTCTGTAGTTATTGACAACTATGGACAAGAGAACTACAATTAATTTGTTTAGGGGTTATAGCTCAGTTGGTTAGAGCGCTTCGTTCACATCGAAGAGGTCCCCGGTTCGAACCCGTGTAACCCCACCAGTAAATTTATGCCTCCTGATTTTTCAGGAGGCATTTTTATTGAAATTACAAACAATTCAAAATGTGGTTTAGAAAGCAATTTCAAAACAAAACATGATATGATAAAATAATCAATGTGTGTGATTTTACTTATATATATTAAGGAGAGGATTTTTATGGTGCAAGGACCAATGCTATTGGTTATTCTGGCCGCAGCAATTTTATTTATCGTTTTAATGATTTCCAAATTTAGGGTGCATGCATTCTTAGCCTTATTACTATCGGCATTTTTAGTGGGTTTAACAGCTGGAATGGATCCGGTAAAAGTTATCGGGGCTGTTGCAAAAGGATTCGGCGGTACAGCTGAAAAGATTGGTATCGTTATTATCGCTGGTACAATCATTGGCGTTATGTTGGAACGCAGTGGCGCTGCCTTTACTATGGCGGAAACAGTGTTGAAAATTGTAGGTGAAAAAAGACCGGCATTAGCAATGAGTATTATCGGGTATATTGTATCAATTCCGGTATTTTGTGATTCTGGTTATGTTATTTTATCTTCTTTAAACAAATCTTTGGGAAAACGTACTGGCGTATCTATGGCTACGATGGCCGTTGCTTTGTCAACCGGCTTGTATGCTACACATACATTAGTTCCACCAACTCCAGGACCTATTGCAGCGGCAAATGCTTTGCATGCTGATTTGGGTATGGTTATTCTGATGGGCTTGATCGTTGCTATTCCAATAGCCGGAGCCGGCTATCTTTGGGCAACTAAGTTTGCCAGCAAATTTGAAATAGAAGATACGACTGGCAAAACCTACGAAGAGTTAGTGTCGCAATTTGATAAACTGCCAGGTGTGCTGGTATCTTTTGCACCAATCGTCATTCCTATTCTTTTAATTGCTTTAAAATCTTTTGCTAATTTCCCAAGTTTGCC
>CAYLRW010000006.1:0-38946 GCA_964386405.1 uncultured Acidaminococcales bacterium
TCCGCCACGACCGCGCGTCATGTACTGGCAACGCTAATATGATAGCATATCACACTTACGGCGTCAATAGTTATCGATACGATTTTTATACAATTTATAATACTGTCCGCGGTCATATAAAACCTTACGGACATATTCGCGAGTATCTACATAAGGGATTGTTTCTATACTGTTAAAATCCGTATCCCAATTAAATTCTTCCATCCAATTTCTGGTATTGCCGCGTCCCGCATTATATGCTGTCAGCATGAGAACACGATTATGTCCAAATTCATATTCCAGTTCACTCAAATACCAGCAACCCATACGAATATTGGTTTCAGCTTCAGCAAGCTTATCAATTTGGTAATTCTGCATGCCCATTTCATTGGCAATCCACTTGCCGGTATCTGGCATTATCTGCATCAATCCCACAGCTCCTGGTTTAGATTTAGCATCTATCCGGAACCCGCTTTCGTTTTTGATGACAGCTGCTACGAGAAATGGATCTAACTTGTTTTTCTTGCTGTACTCAATTATTTCTTCCTGATACGGCCACAAATACACAAACCTCATCTGAACTTCATCAGATCGCCAAATTTGCCAGGCTGCAAAGACCAGGCAGACAAAAAGCGCCCAATAAAACCAACGCCTGTTTTTCTTCTTTCTTCGCAAACCTATCCCTCCGCTATTTACCAGTCTTTTCCCAGGCAGCAATTATTTGTTTTTCTGTTTCTTCCCAAGTTCCGCTATTATCTATTATCACTGTTGCATATTTTTCTTTCTCGCTCAAAGGCATTTGAGCCGCTATTCTTGCCCGTACAGCTTCAGCCGTCATTCCACTGCGTGCCATTGTACGTATAATTTGCGTTTCTACAGGCACAGACACCAGCCAGACTTCGTCAACCTTCAGGCACCAACCACATTCAATAAGCAGCGGCACATCAAGAACGACTACTCTTTCACCTGCTGTTTCGCACACGCCCAAAAAATTGTCAGCTTCTTGCCAAACAAAACCATGAACTATTTCTTCAAGCTTCCTCAGGGACTCCTTATCATTAAAAACAATGTCAGCTAAAGCACTCCTGTTGAGCTTACCATCTGCATCGACAATCTTGGGACCGAAAGTCTTAACTATTTTATGAAAGCCTTCAGTTCCTGGCATAACAGCATTTTTAGCAGCTTCATCAGCATCAAAAACCTTTGCCCCCAAAGCTTTTAATTTGGAAGCAACAGATGTTTTTCCTGATCCTATACCACCGGTTAAGCCAATAATCTTCACCATAACACCCCTTAGTGTTGACACTCAGGACAGTAAGTTGTTCCACGTCCCGCAACTTTAGTGCCGACGAGCTCTGTTCCGCATTTTTTACAAGGTTTTCCTTTACGGCCATAAACCAAGAGATAATCCTGATTTCGACCTTGATTGCCATCACCATCCTTGTAGTTGCGGAAAGTAGTTCCATGGTTTTTGATACCCTGTTTAATCACTTTATTGACGGCTTTGATTAACTTGTCAATTTCTCTTTCATTAAGCGAATCTCCAGATCGCTGCGGCAGAATACCTGCAACGGCCAAGGCTTCATCCGCATAAATATTTCCTAAACCTGCGATAACTTCCTGATCAAGAATAATACCTTTGATTGAAGCTTTACGCTTTTTCAGAATTTCCTGCAGATAGGTGATATTCAATTCCTTCGTGCCTGGTTCTGGCCCCAGATTGTCAAAGCCTGATAGTCTTACATCATCATTAATAACTAAATGCAACGTACCAAATGTCCTTATATCACAGAACCATAGGGTTTTGCCGCCAGTCAGCTCAAATTTTATCTTCGCATATTCAGGTTCCGGAGCCTCATCATCAGTAACAATAAGGGCACCAGTCATTCTCAAATGTGCAATCAATTTAATATTAGTACCAAACTCAAAGGTCAGGTATTTCCCTCGGCGTTTCAAGTCGCGAATACATTGTCCTACCAATATATCAGCAAAAGCTTCCGGCGATGGATGTTTAATCATGCGCGGCAGTCTTATTTCCACCCGTTTGATTATCTTGTTCAGTACATGAGGTGTCAGTGTTTTTCTGACCTGTTCTATCTCTGGTAATTCCGGCATCTCTATTTCTCCTTATTTTGTTTCTGCCCAATTCTTTCCATACGCAACATCAGCAAGAAGAGGTACAGACAAATCAACAGTTTTTTCCATAATATTTTTAACTATCTTAGCAATTTGTTCCTTTTCGTCAGCGCAAACTTCCAAAACTAATTCATCATGCACCTGTAAAAGTATGCGGCTTTTAAAATTACCTTCCAGCAAAGCATTCTGCACTTTTATCATAGCCAGTTTGATAACATCTGCAGCAGTACCTTGTATTGGTGTATTAATTGCTGTCCGTTCCGCAAAACTACGTAAATTAAAATTACTATTATTAATATCCGGCAAATAACGGCGTCTGCCAAACAAGGTTGCCACGTAGCCGTCTTTTTTAGCTTTTAGCACCATGTCTTCCATATATTTCTTAACGCCTGTATAACGTTTAAAATAGTTCTCAATATACTGGCCGGCTTCGTTGCGGCTTATGCCCAGCTGTTTACCAAGACCATAGTCACTGATACCATAGACGATACCAAAATTAACCGCTTTCGCACGTGAACGCATTTCCGAAGATACTTCATTCAGAGGCAAGCCAAAAACTTCTGCCGCCGTCCTGGCATGAACATCCTGACCTTGGGCAAAAGAATCCAGCAGAAGCTGATCTTGAGCTATATGAGCCAGAATTCTTAGTTCCACCTGTGAATAATCACAAGACATAAGCAAATCGTAGCCTTCTCCGGGCACGAACATGGCTCGCATCCTTTTGCCTATTTCTGTGCGCACCGGAATATTCTGCAAGTTAGGTTCAGTGCTGGAAAGTCTCCCCGTTACAGTTACCGTTTGTTGGAAATGTGTATGAATACGTTTAGTCACAGGATTTATCAAAGGTTTTAAGCCTTCAAGATAGGTAGAATAAAGTTTCGACAATTGTCGATGCTGCAAGATGGTACCAACTAAAGGATGCTGTGAAGCCAGCTCTTCCAGGACACTTACATCCGTTGAATAACCTGTTTTTGTCTTTTTGACAGCTGGCAATCCTAACTTTTCAAAAAGTAATACACCCAGTTGTTTAGGTGATTTCAGGTTGAATTGTTCACCCGCCTGTTCATAGGCCAAAAGCTCCAATTCATCAAGTTTTAGCCTGAATTCTTCAGTGATATCGGCCAGCATTTTTTCGTCGACAGCAATACCTAAGAGCTCCATCGCCGCCAGCACAGGTAGCAGCGGCAGCTCAATTTCCCGATATAATTTCACCAGTTCTTTTTCTTCCAGATATTCTGACAGTAAAACATGAAGTTCTTCCATATCTTGTATTGTGCCGCCATCATTTTGTACAAGATAGCGTTCGGCCAGAGCTTTCAAACTATAAGAATTCTCTCCTGGCTCAATAAGATAGGCAGCCAGAGAGCAATCCGCTGTTACACCAGCGACTTTAACGTTATTTGCGAGGCAGGCCTTGACTATATCCTTACCATCGCAAACAACCTTTTTCTGCGAAGCATCAGCCAGCCATTCATAGACTTCCGGCCACGCCTCACTGGCTGAAGGGATATTATAGATTGTCTGATTATACAGCAAGGATAACTCACTCAGTTTCAACTTTGGTATCTTTCCTGCTGTATCAGCCAACAGGCAGGTTTCCCTGCCTTCCGCTTTAATCGAAGAAAACAGTGCTTTGGCCTGCTCGCTGGTCATTATAGATTTCTGCGCATATCTTTCAACCTGCGTCGAAACCTCTTCGCCAAACAAATCAAAGGTTGCCGGTTCTTCATCGCCTAAAACCAAAGAAAAGCGTTCCCAAAGATTACGGAATTCCAATTCCTTCATCAATGTCTTAGCTTCCGGTTTCATGCTTTTCAGTTCGTGCTTACTTAGCTCAAGATCAACCGGTACGTCGGTAAAAATCGTAGCTAACTGTTTTGACAAGAGGGCCTGTTCCTTATTATTGGACAATTTTTCTTTCAAACTTTTACCGGAGATTTCATCAATATGGGCTAAAACATTTTCTACCGACTGGTATTCACAAATCAGCTTCATTGCCGTTTTAGGCCCGACCCCAGGCACACCGGGAATATTGTCTGATGTATCACCCATCAACCCTTTCAGGTCAATTAGCTGAGCTGGCTTCAAGCCATCGTAATTAGCCTTGAATTCTTCAACGTCGAATTCCTGAATATCTGTAATCCCGCGCTTTGTATAAAATACTTTGACATTGTCACCCAAAAGCTGCAATTCATCCCTGTCACCGGTAACAATGATGATTTCTGCTTCACTGGCTTTATGTCTGGCAAAAGTACCAATAATATCGTCAGCTTCATAGCCATCCATCTCAAGCACACTGATATTCATTGCTTCCAGCAATTGTCTGGCAATGGGAAATTGTTCAGAAAGTTCACAAGGAGTTTCTTTGCGCTGTGCTTTATAGCCTTCAAACATTTCTGTTCTGAAGGTGACTCTTGATTTATCAAAAGCAACAACTGCCCATCTTGGTTTAACGTCGCTTATAATCCTCAACAGCATATTGCAAAAACCGTAAACCGCACCAGTGTTGAGACCCTTTTTCGTCATAAGAGGCGGCAAAGCAAAAAAAGCCCGATGAATAAGGCTGCTGCCGTCCACTACTAAAAATTTATCTGCCACGTTGTCACCGCTTTCCTACTAAGATTTAACATCTAATTATATCATAGGTAATAAAAAAACCTGCTATTGAATTTTATATCCAATAGCAGGTTTGCAAAATCAGCTTGCAGTTTACATAGATTCTTTAATTGCTTCAGACATTCTTCTGATGCCTTCAGCAATTTTTTCATCAGGCATATTAGAATAGTTGATGCGCATGTTACGGTCAGTTTTACCATTTGGGAAGAAGGCATCGCCTGTAACACCGGCAACATTTTTTTCAATACATTTCATAAATACTTGTGCTGCACTGACGCCTTGCGGGAAAGTCAACCACAGGAACAAACCACCTTCCGGATGAGTCCATTTCACGCCTTCCGGCATCATTTTCTCCATGCTTTCAATAATCACATCACGGCGGTGCTTATACAAAGCTTTAATCTGTTCAACGTGGGCATCAAGATCATAATTCTCAATATAGGCATCAGCCAAACCTTGGTCAAAATTAGAAGTGTGCAAATCTGCACTTTGTTTTATTTTAACGAACTCAGATACTACATCCGGCACTGCTGCAACCCAGCCAAGGCGCAGCCCTGGGCAGAAGATTTTAGAGAAGGTGCCAAGGAACATTACCAATCCTTTGGTATCCATTGATTTCAAGGAAGGCAAAATCTCTCCTTCGAAACGCAGTTCACCATACGGATTATCTTCGAGCACAGGCAGGTTGTGTTTATTGACGACTTCCATAAATTTAATGCGGCGCTCCATACTCCAGGTGCGGCCGGTAGGATTTTGGAAATCAGGAATTACATAAATGAATTTGCAGCGTTCGGTAGTAGAAAGAATTTTATCCAACTCTTCCGGAATCAAGCCGCCATCGTCAGTAGGAACTTCTACAAAGTTAGGTTCGTAGGCATTGAAAGCATTTAAAGCTCCAAGATAAGACGGACTTTCACAAAGCACAATATCTCCTGGATCCAAAAATAATTTGCCTGCAAAATCCAAGCACTGTTGGGAACCAGTGGTAATCAAAATTTCGTCCGGGCTGACTTTTGTGTTATATTTTGCCAACATGCGATCAGCAATTTTTTGGCGCAGCGATGGACGTCCTTCAGTTGTTGCATATTGCAGCAGTTGTCTGCCTTCACTTTTTAAAACATCTTCAGCTACTTTGGCAAGTTCTTCCACAGGGAAGAGTTCTGGCGCAGGAAGCCCGCCGGCAAATGAAATAATTTCCGGTTTTTGGGTCAACTTCAAAAGTTCACGAATTTCGGATGCTTGCATCCTTTCCATACGTTTAGAAAATTTCATAGTCATTCTTTTACCCCCAACCATTAAAAATAAGAAATCTCAAACTGTACGTTCAATCTATAAATACGCAAATGTACAATTAACAAAAAGAATTTTATCACCGTTTCAATACACTGTCAAGAATGTAAACCTTTTTCATGTCGCTTTATGTAAAATGTACATTTGTACTTAAAAGAGGAACCTTTATAAGGTTCCTCTAAAAAAATAGTAAATTTTTATAACTATTAAAACAATCACTTAAATTATAGTACTTCAACAATCATACTCAATGCAAAAATATGCATCAAACTTCTTCAAAAGCAACTGAATTGTTCAAAAAATAATATAAATTTAATCGAATTTGCCAAAAATCTCCGCAAAATTAATGCCGGCAATACTTTTAGCTTTGTACATCTCACGGATTTTCTCTTCACCTTCTTGTAAGTGCTGGGAAGTAATACCGTGACGCCGCGACAGCCAAGCCTCCACAAAAGCAGCCAAGTGGTCGCAGCCTTTCAGCACAGAACCATCAACAGGTGAATATTTATCTTCATTGTATTTTTCGCTGATTTCCTGCGGCTTGCTTAAAAGTTTTATTTCACCGTCAACAATTGCTCTGTCAGCAAATTCATTTTCAGCAAAATAAAGGATTTCTTTATGCCATTCACCAGGAAGCAAAGGCAATATTTTCTCGGCAATCTGTCTCTTTTCAATATCCTTTATTAATTCCTCCAGGCCTTCAACAGAGCGTTTAATCGGTGAAATAATATCTCTTGTCAACACTTCAGGCAAATCATGGAACAAACCACAAAGAAAATCATTGACCGCTCTTTGTGGGCAGGCTTCTAAACGCAAAGCGCAAAAATATCCGAGTATCGCTACTATAATCATATGTCCCATTACAGAAGTTTCCGGCACCCTTGGTGATTGTGCCCACCTTTTCTGAAAGCGCAGCTGACCTACAAGATCAACAAATTTACGAGTTTTGCCTCCTAGCGCTATCTTCTGTACGCCCGCCAAATCGTAATGCTCTTCAATTTCATTGGCAATAGCGACTTTTGTTGCTTCAACGTCATAAATACCCTGATTAAGATGGTATACTATCCGAAATTCCCACTCTGTTGCCAAGTAATGCGCGGCCTTCAGCAGTTTCTTTTCCTTCGGATAATTATCTGTATCAAAATAATTCTTCATTCTGCCTAGGAAATCCTGATCAATATCTGGCACCTTACGTTCCAGTTCGTTATAGACCCAATTATTTAGTTTATCACCGTGTACACGCATCAGCTCGTGAAAAACCGGCGGTTTAATATCAGTCAGAATAATTCTGTGTAAGAATTCAAAAATGCCGCCTTCTACCAAAACTTGCCAATTCAATTTTGCCCCATGATCCTGCTCCTCATAATGTGCTAACACATACAAGATAACCATTTTGTGAGCTTGTTTGTCCAGTTCAGTAAAACCTTGCGGTCTTATGTGGTCGTTCCAGCGCTGAATATGTGCTGCTTCGTAAAGCACTTCAATAAAATTCTTACTTAAAATCATTATGTCCTCCTTCTATTTCAGCGGATACAAAAGATAAGGCTGCACCTTTTCCGCAAAATATGCATTTTCTCTATCCCAACGCTTAAAGATGTCCTCCAAAGGTATTTCGGCGTAACGCAGAGAACTCTCACCCAAAGCAATATCAATTTTATAGCCATCCGAATTTCTTTTGGGGAACAAGTCTTTTTGAGGATAATCTTTCATCAACAGCCTGACCATCTGTGCACCTACATGCGCTGGCTGGAAACTTCTTTTATCAGTTATATGTATTTGCACTCCCTGACAAAGTTCCCCTGCATACATACCATAATTTGGTATGAAGGCTATCGGTCTGAAGATAACCCCTGGCATTTCTAGCGCGTTAAGTTGAGCTGCAAAAGCCAGCTTATCAAGCCAAGGTGTTCCTACATATTCGAAAGGCTTGGTTGTACCTATGCCTACCGAAATATTCATATCACCGACTATACCTGTTGCCGCATAGCAAAATGCACTTGTTTCTGTTGGAATATTAGGTGAGGTAGCAACCCAAGGCAATCCTGTTTGTTCAAACAACATCTCCTTAGTCCAATTTTTCATTGGTATCACCTGCAAATCTGCACCTATTTTATACTCCTTATTGATGAAGCGCGCATACTCGCCTACAGTAAGTCCATGACGAAGCGGCACGTTATATAAGCCTATGAAAGTCTCAAAACCATTCTTCAGCGTAGGGCCCTCGTAGTAACCACCCAAAGGATTGGGTCTGTCAAAAACCACAAACTTCTTCCCTTCCTTAGCACAGGCCTCCATCGCATAAGCCATGGTAGAAACATAGGTATAATGGCGGGTGCCGACATCCTGGATATCGAAAGCCAACACGTCTATATCAGCAAGCATGGCCTTGGTCGGTCTTCTCGTATCTCCGTAAAGGCTGCGGACTTCAATACCCTCATATTTATCATTTTTCACATCATCACCGGCTGTTACCGCACCAAAAAGACCGTGTTCCGGCACAAAAACCGCTTGCAGCTGCACCTTACTTCTAAGTATGTCTACCGAGCTCTTCAGGTTACGGTCCACACCAGTTTGATTAGTAATAAGTCCCACCCTTTTGCCGGCGAAAATGTCGGCATAGTCGTTAATTCGTTCGATACCCAGAATAACCGTATCTTTATTATTCTTTGCTTCTGCCTTCTGCAATGGCACTACCGCTATAGCCAACAAACATAACATAAAAAATACAATCCTTCTCATTCTCTATCCCCTTATAATTAGTGTTTAAGCCGTTTGTAACGCATCCTGATTAAAATAATATCGGCTCACATTCCATCTATTGCAGACATTCCATCCTGCAAACGCCGCTGCTGCCATTTTTTTACCGCCTCTGTCAACGCTTTCTCTGAGTTCTCCATAGTTCCATCCTGAACTCGTTTCAAAAGAATCTGCATTATTTGAGGCAATTTTTCCTTGCTGCCTAACATTTTTGCTATCTGTTTGCCGCTAAGCAGCAAATCACTGGTGTGGACAGGCATATCGGCAGCCAAACGCAAGAGTTCTTCATTATACATGCGCATGGTAATTATTTCCTGTTCATGTGCCTTGGTGGCCGCCAAGTCAGCAAGGCAAACAGAGGTCAACTGGGAAAAAGCTTCCTGCAAATCCTTGTTCCAGCGAAAAGCTCCTGACAGCGCAACTTTGCGCAGCCAGCGTTTGGTACCATACTCATCCTTACCAACGCGAAAGCCTAACTGCATATGATTTGCTATCAGCCACACTACTCGTTTCACGAAACTTGCCGAAAACTGAAATCTTCTGAGTATTTTTTCAGCCATAAGTGCACTGAGCTCTTCATGACCGTAGTCCGTCGGATTACCTTCGTTGTCAAATCCGCGCACTGTTGGCTGTCCTTTGCCAATGTCATGCAGCAACAGCGCCCATCTTACTTCCAGGCTTTTTTCTCCGAACGATACTGCTTTCAAAGTATGGTTCCAAACATCGTGACTATGGAAATTAGGATTTTGAGGCACACCGACAAGCGCTGATAATTCGGGTAAAATAGGTATCTGCTTTTCTTTACCATTTTGCCGATTGCGACAGGACTGATCAGCGAGACCACTCCTGACCAAAGCATCCAGACCCAGGTTTACGAATTCGCCTTTCATCAATTTATTAATTTCCGTACGAACCCGTTCCATCGACAGTCCGCTGACCCTTGGCAATTGTTCTGTGATGGCTGCAAATACTTCCGCGTCACAGGTTACACCTAATTGAGAGATAAAACGGCAAGCTCTAAACATTCTGAGAGCATCTTCAGCAAACCTCTGCGAAGCCTTCCCAACCGTCCGCAGCTCGCGATTTTTTAAATCTTCCAAACCGTTGAAATAATCTATTACCCTGCCATCAATATCCAAGGCAATCGCATTGATGGTAAAATCGCGGCGTGCTAAATCCTCTGCCAAAGTTTCGCAATACCAGACACTTTCAGGCCTGTGCGCGTCCTCACCATAACTTTCACTGCGATAGGCAGCAACTTCGACGGAGTTACCATCGACCACTACCATCACAACTCCGAAATTCTGCCCCAATTCCTCGACAACACCAAACCCTGCGCGCCTGGCAACCGCAATAATTTCTGCCGGTTTGGCGTTAGTCACGACATCAAAGTCTTCCGGTTCTTTTGCCAATAAAAGATCGCGCACGGCACCACCGACAAGATAGGCATCATAGCCGGCAGCCATCAAGGTCTTCAATATTTTATTGACATATTCAGGAATAGTAAAGTCCATAGCTGCCTCCTATCTTAACTAATGGTAATATTAATGAATATTCGTCAAAGAAAAACTTATTCCTACCCATCACCATTTTCTTTTTTCTATCATTCTGTTTTAGACAAAAAAATGACCACTGCTCCTGCAGCGGTCATAGCTTTAACTACTGAATTTTACGAAAGAATTGATGCCTGCTCCTGGGCTCACCATCGGCGTAACCATATCTTTGGGATTAATACTAACCTCAATAATAAACGGCTCATTTTTATCTAAGGCCTCACCGACAGCAGCAGCGAGTGCCTCTGGACTGTCTACGTGCTTCCCTTTAACGCCAAAGGCCTCGCCATACTTCACAAAATCAACATAACCCGGCATTTCGCAAGAGGTAAACCTCTTCTCAAAAAATACGGTCTGCAGCTGGCGAATCATACCCAGACCACTATTATTAAAAACAATCGAAATTATCGGCAGACAATTGCTGGCAATAGTAAAGAGTTCAGAACCTGTCATCTTAAAACCGCCATCACCGGAAATGCTGATAACGCGGCTTGCTGGACGTGCAAACTGAGCACCCATAGCCGCCGGCAAGCCAAAGCCCATTGTACCAAGACCACCGGAAGAAATCCACTGCCTTGCGTACTGGATTTTCAGATTCTGAGCAGCCCACATCTGATGCTGTCCGACATCGGTCGTAATAATGAAATCACGATCCTTCAAAACAGGATTAAGTGCCCTGATAAATTTGGGAGCTTCCTCATTACCGCAATCCTCATCATTTGCTGGCCAGGCAGCTATTTTGTGCCACCATTCGCTGAGATCCTTGCGTTCGCAAGCCTCGGTAAGCTTGTTCAGCGTCATCTTCATGTCGCCGGCAATGCCTATTTCTGAATAAATATTTTTATCAAGCTCAGCGGGGTCAATATCCATATGCACAATAGTTTTATGTGCCACATAGCTGCCGCGCTCGCCGGTAAGTCTATCATTAAAACGGCTGCCAAAAGCCAGAATGAGATCTGCCTCTTTGACGGCATTATTGGCTTTTTCGTGTCCATGCATCCCTGTCATGCCTAGAAATAAATTGCGATAAGCGCTGCAGGCTCCCAAGCCCATCAGTGTGCTTACAACAGGTATCTGCAATTTTTCCGCCAGGTCCATCGCATCATATTCGGTATTACTGTTAATGACACCGCCGCCAATGAGCATTACCGGTCTTTGTGCAGAATTGATGGCTTCAACTGCTTTTTTAATTTTATTGCAATCGGGTTTTTCCGTTTCAATGCACACAGGCTTTTCAGCAACATAATCAAGCATTGCCGTTTGTATATCACGCGGCACATCAATCAGCACAGGTCCCGGCCTGCCGGTTTTAGCAAGAGTAAACGCAAGCCTTATGGCCGTTGCCAATTGGCTCGGATGTTTCACTAAAAAATTATGTTTAGTTATCGGCATCGTGATACCGGTGATATCAACTTCCTGAAAGGCATCATGGCCTATCATTTCCGTCGGCACCTGCCCGGTAATAGCAACGACGGGAATGGAATCAAGAAAAGCTGTCGCCAGGCCTGTAACCAAATTAGTTGCACCTGGGCCTGAAGTGGCAATGCAAACACCGACGCGGCCGCTGGCACGTGCATAGCCATCAGCGGCATGGGCTGCTCCTTGCTCATGTGCAGTCAGTATATGTCTTATTTCCGATTCGCGCAACGCATCATAGAATGGCAGAATCGCGCCTCCAGGGTAGCCAAACACAGTATCGACTCCCTGTTCAAGAAGGCACTGCACCATTAATTCCGCACCGGTTATTCGCATAGTATTCACTCCATTTCTTTCAAAATCTTCAGGCTAGTTCCTCAGCCACCAAACGTCCCATTTCTGAGGTCGATACTTTGGTCAGTCCCGGTCCCGCAAGATCCGGCGTCCGGTAACCTTTTGCCAGAACACGGTCAACAGCATCTTCAATAGCCTGTGCCGCTGCGTCAGCGTTCAAAGAATATCTCAGCATCATCGCTGCTGATAAGATTGTTCCGAGCGGATTAGCAATGCCCATACCGGCAATGTCCGGTGCCGAACCATGGATAGGTTCATACATACCGGTGCCATCACCCAAGCTGGCTGAAGGCAGAAGACCGATAGACCCTGCAATAACAGAAGCCTCATCAGAAAGGATATCGCCAAAAATATTATTGGTTAAAATTACATCAAATTGTCCTGGGTTAAGCACGAGCTGCATAGCGCAGTTGTCCACGTAAAGATTATTCAGTTCTACTTCCGCATAATTCTTGTCATGTATCTCCGCCGTGATCTTGCGCCACATTCTGGAGGAGGCCAAAACGTTTGCCTTGTCTACGGAAGTTACCTTGCCTTTACGTTTTTTAGCAGCTTCAAAAGCAAATTTGGCAATTCTTTCGACTTCCGGACGGCTGTAGATTTCGATATCGGAAGCATTTTCCACACCATTTTCATCAAGTGCCGCTTCATTGTGAGTACCGAAATAAATGCCACCGGTCAATTCACGGACAATCAAAAGATCCGCATTTGCTACTCTTTCATCTTTCAAAGGAGAAAGATGGGAAACAAAACGAGATACCTTGATTGGTCTGAGATTGCAATAAAGTCCCAGTGCCTTACGGATACCGAGAAGTGCTTTCTCCGGCCTGAGTGTCGGCTCGACATTATCCCATTTTGGCCCGCCTACCGCACCAAGCAATACAGCATCAGCTGCCTGCGCAGATTTCACAGTTGCTTCCGGAAGTGGATTCCCCGTAGCATCTATCGCTGCACCACCGATTAGCTGGCGGTCATATTCAAGTTCAATACAATATTTTTTGGCTGCGGCATTCAATACTTCGACTGCTGCCTCCACAATTTCTACACCAATGCCGTCACCAGGCAACAGAGTTATACGCATTCTTAGTTTTCTCCTTTAACATAATTGATTAAACCACCACAGTCGGCAATCTTCTGCACAAATTCCGGAAGCGGTTTGGTATTGATTACAGTACCCTTGTTCACAATTTTAATTTCACCCTTGGCTAAATTTACTTCCAGTTCGTCGCCGGCTTCAATTTTC
Organism: uncultured Acidaminococcales bacterium; assembly: GCA_964386405.1. Lineage (GTDB taxonomy): Bacteria > Bacillota > Negativicutes > Acidaminococcales > Acidaminococcaceae > RZYP01. The sequence continues at coordinate 13,345 of CAYLRW010000006.1, forward strand.
TCTACTTCTTTGCCAATCTCCAAAACCGGCAGGCCAATGTTAATAGCATTACGATAAAAGATTCGTGCAAAACTATCGGCAATTATACATTGCACTTTTTTAACCTTCAGAACCATAGGTGCATGTTCACGGCTCGAACCGCAGCCGAAGTTCCTGCCAGCCACGATAATATCGCCTTTTTGCACATTGGGGGCAAAATTCAAATCAATGTCTTCCATCGCATGTTCCGCAAGTTCTTCAAAATCAGCAATATTCAAATATCTCGCCGGAATAATAACATCGGTGTCAACATGATCACCATAACGCCATACTTTACTCATTTAATGACCTCCTCAGGGCTGGCAATTCTCCCCATAACGGCGCTCGCCGCAGCTACATAAGGGCTTGCCAGATATACTTCGCTGTCTACATGTCCCATGCGTCCGCGGAAATTACGATTAGTAGTAGATACTGCGCGCTCGCCATGAGCCAGAATACCCATATAACCGCCAAGACACGGTCCACAGGTCGGCGTGCTGACAGCAACGCCTGCGTCTATGAAGGTATCAATATAGCCCAGCTTCATTGCCTGCTGGTAAATTTCCTGCGTTGCCGGAATAATGATGCAGCGCACATGCGGATGTACTTTCTTGCCTTTTAGAACTTCAGCAGCTTGTGCCAGATCCTCAAGCCTGCCATTGGTACAGGAACCAATAACCGCCTGATCAATGACAATACCAGTCGATTCGCTTGCAGGATGAACATTTTCCGGCAAATGCGGATAAGCCACCACAGGCACCAATTTATCCAGTTCAATAGTTATTGCACGCTCGTAGACGGCATCAGCATCAGCCGTAACTGCTGAAAATTCTCTTGTCACCCTATCCTTCAGGAATGCCAAGGTCTTTTCATCAACTGGGAAAATACCATTTTTTGCGCCGGCCTCGATGGCCATATTGCAGATAGTGAAGCGGTCAGACATTTCGAGTTCGCTGATACCTTCACCGCAAAACTCCAGTGATTGATAGCGCGCACCATCGACGCCAATCATACCAATCAGGGTCAAAACGATATCCTTACCTTTGACATATTTTGGCAGCTTCCCTTTCAGTTCTACCTTAATCGCAGATGGCACTTTAAACCAGGTCGTGCCACTTGCCATGGCCGCCCCAACATCACTCTGACCGACGCCGGTAGCAAAAGCATTAAGAGCACCATAAGTACAAGTATGAGAATCTGCTCCGACGATTACCTCTCCGGGAGCAACAAGTCCGGCATCCGGCAGCAATGCATGCTCAATCCCCATGCGTCCAACCTCAAAATAGTTGGTAATCTCATGTTTGCGTGCGAAGTCACGTAAACGTTTGCACATCTCAGCAGATTTGATGTCCTTGCAGGGTGAGAAATGGTCTGGCACCAAAGCAATTTTATCTTTATCGAACACCGGTCTGCCAATTTTTTCAAATTCGTCAATAGCCGGCGGTCCTGTAATGTCATTTGCAAGAATCAAATCCAGCTGTGAAACAAGTAAATCACCAGCAGAAACACTATCTCTTCCAGCATGTTTCGCCAATATTTTTTCGGTCATCGTCATACCCATAACTATAATCCTCCTAAGATTGTACACTCAGGAACTTCAGCGGCAGGTCGCATACCCGCCGCTCGTTCCATTAAAGTAATTACTATTTTTTGACCCAGGACATCATGCCGCGAAGTTCAGCACCGACTTTTTCAATCGGATGATTTACCGCACGTTTACGCATAGCATTGAAGGCCGGACGATTGGCCTGATTCTCCAACAGCCATTTGTTGGCGAACGTACCATCCTGAATTTCAGTAAGCACTTGGCGCATCGCTTTCTTGGTTTCGTCGGTAATGATGCGTTTTCCGGTTACGTAATCACCATACTCTGCTGTATCGCTAACGGAGTGGCGCATTTTAGCCATGCCGCCTTCATACATCAGGTCAACAATCAATTTCATTTCGTGCATACATTCGAAGTAAGCGCTTTCCGGCTCATAACCTGCTTCAACAAGAGTTTCGAAGCCAGCAGTAATCAAAGCTGTAACGCCACCGCAGAGAACTGCTTGTTCACCGAAAAGGTCAGTTTCTGTTTCTTCGCGGAAAGTAGTGTCAAGAACACCAGCACGTGTACCACCGATGCCTTTGGCATAAGCAAGACCAAGGTCATAAGCTCTGCCGGTTGCATCCTGATGAACAGCAATCAAACAAGGAACGCCCTGGCCTTCAGTGAAGACACGGCGGACGAGATGGCCAGGTCCTTTTGGGGCAACCATGAATACATCAACGTCTGCAGGTGGTACAATCTGGCCGAAATGAATATTGAAGCCATGAGCGAAAGCAAGCGCCATGCCTGGTCTCAGGTTAGGAGCAACATCTTTTTTATAAGTTGCTGACTGTTTTTCATCAGGAATAAGCATCATAACGACATCTGCCTCAATTGTTGCTTCCGCAGCTGTCATAACGCGCAAGCCTGCAGCTTCCGCTTTTGCCCAGGATTTACTTCCTTCATACAAACCAACAATAACATTGGCACCGCTATCCTTTAAGTTCAAGGCATGTGCATGACCTTGGCTGCCATAACCAATAATTGCGACAGTTTTGTCTTTCAGCATGTCCCAGTTAGCGTCTTTGTCATAGTACATTTTTACCATTTTCATTCTCTCCTTTGATTTTAGAAAATTTATCAAACTTAAAGCCCTTCCAAGCGGTCCTCTTATCAGAACTAAGTTTACACAGAATAAGGGGTTTTAGATAACTGTGCAGTTTTTGCGCACATTAGCTTCATCAACAAATTTCGGCCAGGTATAACGGGATTTTTCTACCGTTAAAGCCTCATCACCACGTTCCAGGGCAATTGCTCCGGTCTGTACCATTTCAATGATGCCGTAAGTTCTCATAACATCAACGAAAGCGGCCAGTTTATCATTAACACCAGTAACCAGAAAAGTTAAGGAGTCGCCTGTAACATCAATGGCATGAGCACGGAAGACATCAGCTAATTTCAATATTTCCAGTTTTTTGTCACCGGCTTTAACTTTGACTAACGTCATACTGCGTGTAGTACTGGCATTGGGCGGCAACACTTTTATCGCTTCCACTTCAACTAATTTTGCTAGCTGCTTGCACACCTGATCAACCGTCGAAGCATCTGCTTTCATGGTAACCGTCATCCGGGAAAATTCAGGATTTTGTGTAATACCAACGGCCAGGCTGTCAATATTAAAACCACGGCGCGAGAATAAACCTGCTACACGCATCAAAACGCCCGGCTGATTTCTTACTACTATTGAAATGACTTGTTCCATTGCTCTAACCTCCTTTTTAATAACAGGGTATAAAAAAGCCCCTATCTGTCTATAGACAGATAGGGGCGATGGCAAACCGCGGTACCACCCTACTTTGACCTCATTGTCCCGGTGCTTTTTCCGGACGCTTTAACACAGCGATCTGCGCCGACACCTACTTAATTTCAGCGTCGGAGTTCACGGGTGAGTTTCACTAAAAGGATTCCCTACGGCTTGCACCAACCGCCGCTTCTCTGCTAGGAAAGTTCCTCAGCTTTATTCCCGATCATCACTTTTATCATTTTTCCATTGAACATAAATGTATTTCATGGATGTTATTTTTACATTATGACAGTTTCACAGACCACTGTCAAGCTTTTTTGTATCTTTTTATATTACTTTATTCCTTTTTATGTCCTTCACTGGCGTAATATTGTTTACACTGCGCTCATAAACAACCCTGGCTTCCTTTTTTTAGATGCTTTTAGTTATCTTTTTTACAGTTTTTGCGATATTTTGCTAAAAAGCTGGACTAATGCCGTAAAATATTTTATCCTATAAGTTATATAAAAATATTTTTATCTGAGGTGTAATGATGCGTTTGTTAAAAGAAAAAATAAAAAACGAAGGAATTGTCCTGAACAATTCCATTCTCAAGGTTGACGCCTTCCTTAACCATCAGATCGATCCGGAACTAATGATGGAATTAGGTCGTGAATTCGGCAAAAGATTTGCCGACAAAAAGGTAACAAAAATTTTGACGGTAGAATCTTCCGGCATAGCAGTTGCGCTGACAACCGCTTTGTTTTTTCATGTTCCTGTTGTTTTTGCCCGCAAGCAAAAACCTTCTACTATGAACGAGAATTTATATAGCACCAAAGTTTTTTCTTTCACCAAAAATGTTACCAATAATGTGTCGGTATCCAAAAAATTCTTACCGCCAGGCGAGAACATCCTTATCCTGGATGATTTTTTGGCTAATGGTGAAGCTGCAATGGGACTCGCCGACCTCGTCCACCAAGCCGGCAGCACTGTGGTCGGCATAGGGATTGTTATCGAAAAGTCCTTCCAACCTGGTCGCAAACGCTTAATTGATGCCGGCTATCAGGTAGAATCTTTAGCTCGCATTCAGGCTTTTGAAAAAGGGCAAATTGTTTTTGCCGACGATAACGATTAATTTTCTCATAAAAATTGCCGATGGCTTTGACGCCACCGGCTTTTTTCATTTAAACCGCATTTTTTATAGTTTTACCAGATTTGCTTGCGTTATACCATCTATTCCCTGCAGGAGGTTCAATGTTTCTTTAGATACTTCGGAGTCAACAGACATGAACATCATAGCGCGGCCTTCTTTATTGTTTCTGCTTACTTGCATATTAGCTATGTTTACGCGGCCCGCACCAAGCAATGTTCCAATCTGGCCGATCATGCCCGGTTTATCCTGATTACGTGCCACCAACATGTATTGTGCCGGCGATACGTCGAATTCATAGCCATTGATTTCAACTATACGGATTTCATTTTGTCCGAGCACCGTACCGCTGGCTGTGAAAATACCATCCTTACCACTGATTTTTAAAGTAATCATACTGAATCTCTTCTCATTAGTGGTCATTTTTGTTTCCAGCACATCAACTCCACGACCGGAAGCCGCTAAAGCAGCATTTACATAGTTAACGCGTTCTTTCAAGATTGGTTCGAACAAACCTTTCAGTATAGCGCGTGTAATCATTTCAGTTTCCATTTCTGCAACTTCGCCCTGATAAATAACTTCAACTTTTTCTACCACAGCTTTTTCCATCTGATAATAGAACTTACCTAAGTACTCACCAAGCTGCAGATAACTTTGCATATCTTCCAGATCCTGCGGACGCAGAGTTGGCAGATTAACTGCATTAGCTACCATCTCACCTTTCAACGCGCTCAAAACTTCGCTGGCGATAGTCACGCCTACGTTGTCCTGTGCTTCATCTGTACCGGCTCCGATATGCGGAGTCAAAACGCATTGCGGCAATTGAATTAAAGGAGAAACAGCATGCGGCTCATCCTTTAACACGTCGATACCGGCACTAGCCACTTTGCCTTCTTTGATAGCTGCAAACAAATCATCCTCATTGATCAAACCGCCGCGCGCACAATTTATAATGCGCACACCTTTTTTGCAAAGGTCAAGTTCTTTCTTGGTAATAATATTGATTGTTTCCTCAGTTTTTGGCGTATGAATGGTAATAATATCTGCTCTCTTCAACAATTCTTCCAAGGTTTCGCATTTTTCTACACCGAATTTTTTGAATCTGGCATCTGTAATATAAGGGTCGTAAGCAATAACCTTCATGCCAAAAGCTTGCATTCTAGCTGTTACCAGCGCGCCAATACGTCCTAAACCAATGATACCTAATGTCTTATTAAGCATTTCTGAACCTCTAAGACCGGTTCTGCCCCATTCACCAGCCATCAGCAAATTATGTCCTTTAACCATATTACGCGCTGAGGCCAGCATTAATCCTATCGTGAGCTCACAGGCAGAAACGATATTTGATTCCGGTGTATTAACTACGATAATACCGCGTTTAGTTGCGCCTTCCATATCAATGTTGTCGACGCCATTACCGGCACGTCCTACAACCTTAAGCTTTTTTGCTCTTTTATACAATTCTTCATCTACTTTTGTCACACTGCGCACAATCATTGCATCATACTGATCTATGACATCAAGAAGTTCTTCACGTGATAGTTCTCTGTAAACAACCACCTCAACTCCAGGAGCATTTTGCAGCAACTCAATTCCCTTATCAGCGATTTTTTCGGTAACGATAATCTTCATTTTCATTCCTCCTATGTATAAAAAATAAAACTCTCGTGCTTGATCATTACAAAGATCAAGGACGAGAGCTATACTCACGTGGTGCCACCTTTTTTCGCCGCAGGCTAAATCTGCCAACAGCCTCATATTCGATATATCGGTCGAACCCGAACAGGTTGCTACCCCTGCCATCTCCAGAGTGGATTCAATCTAATACCAGTCCGGCTTGCACTAAACGCCGGCTCTCTGCACTTGGTTTTCGATTTACTTGTCTCTTTCATTAACTATAAATATGTAATTATCAAGCATTAGAGTTATTTTACTTCGCATCTAAACCCTTGTCAAGAGAATGCACCAAAAAAATATGCCACAAATTTTACACTTTATCCCAGCAAATAAAGTTTTTCCGTTATTTTTGAAAACATAAGGCAAATTTTATTTTTCCTTAACGCAAAACATCCACGTAAAAAACATCTTAAATTTCATATGCATTTTTCAGCTTATTATTCACTAGATATGATATAATCGAATAAATGAGCAAGAGTTAATTACTCCCAGCATTTTATGGAGGCAACCATTATGACAAAGTCATGCGCATCGTCAGCAGACAAGATTTTGCAAGCTGCGACAGAGCTTTTTGCCAGCAACAATTTTGACGGCACATCAATTAAAGATATCTCAAAATTATCTGGAGTTAATAGCGCTCTTATTTCTTACTATTTTGGCGGCAAGAAAAATCTGTATCAGGAAGTACTCAATACACAGTCAGCAATGTTTCTGGATCTGATTGAACAAGTAAACAAGCAAGCAATTTCACCGATAATGAAATTACACCTATACACTAAAGAAGTTGCCTTAATCCAAATGCAAAGACCCATGCAGGTCCATTTGATCTATCGTGAGTTATTGACTCCTTCCGGGTTCTGCAATAATTTTGTACAATCACGTCTTTACAAAATTCACCAATTCCTTTTTGATCTCGTCGCCGAAGGTATTGAGGAAGGCTGCATAAAATCCAGTGTCCAACCTACTTACGTGGCTTTTACCATAGAGAGCATCATCGTCTTTTTCTTTTTGACTCAAAGCTTCGTACGTGAATTAGGTTCTTTTGCTAAAGATGACGAAAACGAATATTTGGAAAACACTCTCAACTCATACCTTGAATCCATAACAAAATAATCCAAAGAATATAAGAAGCCTTCACTTTGAGACACGCAAAGTGAAGGCTTCTTATTTTTTTATCCACGCGGCGGTGTAAAAAGCAATTGTTTTTTCAGATTGACTAAGGCCCGCATAGCCAAAGCATACCCCTCAAAACCCAAACCGCAAATTTGTCCTTTGCAAGCGGCGGCTGTAACAGATTTATGTCTAAACTCTTCTCTGGCATGAATATTACTGATGTGCACTTCAATAGCTGGCAATTTGACGGCTTTCAATGCATCAAGCAGCGCTATGCTATAGTGCGTATAAGCCGCGGGGTTAATCACGATACCATCGGCATCACCATAGGCATCTTGAATAAAGGACACCAATTCACCTTCGCAATTGCTTTGCTTGATTTCCACTTCAACATCCAATTCCTGTGCAGCTGCCTTGATAAACTGGCAAAGTGCAACATAATCATCTGCACCGTAAATTGCATTTTCTCTTACACCCAGCATATTGATATTAGGACCGTTCAAAACCAAAATTTTCATCTTTCCACCTTCTTCAAAATATTAATTATTTCGTTAGCCACGGTCTCCGGTTCTCCCTTATTCACAACTACAAAATCCTTATATTTTTGGTAGAGCCCAAAACGTTCCTTATACAATTCAAAAATTCTCTGACGACCTGCTGCCAGCAACGGTCTGCTCGCAACATCTACATCAGCACAAATTAGCTCCGGACTGCGATCAATAAAGATGATAATACCATTGATTTTCAACAGCTCCATATTCTCCGGTTTTTTCACAACACCGCCGCCAGTCGCTATAATCATGTCTTCCGTATCTGCCAATCTTTTGATAGTTCTGGTCTCTGACTCCCGAAATTTTTCTTCGCTCACCGCAAATAAGTCTTTAATTGTTTTCCCTTCCCATTCTTCCAGAAGGTAATCGGCATCGCAAAAAGTTCGTCCCAATTTTGCCGCCAAAATTTTACCTATCGTGGTTTTGCCGCTGCCTGGCATTCCGATTAATACGATATTTTTCATTGCTGTTCACCCCGGATTTTTTCCGCTATCTTCGCAATGATCTCATCATCAATTGTGCGTTGCAGCCAGATTTCTTCTGCGGCTACCGCTTGGGCAACCAGCATCAGAAGGCCATTGGCAGCCTTTTTGCCTGCTTCGCGGGCATATCGCAAAAAGACTGTTTCATCAGGATTATAAATCAAGTCAACAGCGGCAGCAAACTTCATAACAACTTCCCGCGACACCGGTGAACTTTTTACATTCGGAAACATACCGACTGGTGTACAATTTATCAAAACATCTCCACTGCTGCCAGCAAAAGCAGCATAATCGCAGAATTGCAAAGGTACTGCTAATTGCATTCCCAGCAAATCTTTTTTAGCTTGCTCAGGGTTACGTGAGACAACAAGAATATACCCTGCTTCCTTATCGTTTAAATACTGCAAAACAGCTCTGGCGGCTCCGCCAGCTCCCAAAACAGCAATTTTTTTATTCTTTACTTCAATCTTATTATGACTTAGCAAAAGGCCAAACCCGTAATAATCAGTATTGTAGCCTTTGGCTTCGCCATTTTGAAAAGAAATGGTATTCACCGCTCCTATCGACAAAGCTTCCTTGGTTATACTGCTCAAATAAGGTATTACTGCCGTTTTATAGGGAATGGTAACATTCATTCCCTCTAAATCATCTTTTGCTTGTGTAAGAAAAAACGGCAGTTTTTCTCTTTGCACCTCAAAAATTGAATAATCTCCTTCAATATTCAATGCTTGAAATATTAATTTATGTATTTTGGGTGAAAGGCTATGTCCTAGTTTTTCTCCCAGCAGACCCAATCTTACCATAGCAGCGCCCCCGGCTTTAAGAATCTTATTTTCATCGTTACCCTTATATTTTGTCACCTACATAATTGCCCAGAACTTTGCAATAGGTACTGGTTTTTTCAATTGCTGTTATAGCTTCTTTGACATTTGCATCATGCAGGTTACCGCTGACATCAATATGGAAAAAATATTCCCAAGGCGTGCCTTCAATAGGACGGGACTCAATATTCAGCATGTTTAGGCCGTTATGGTAAAAATTACCAAGCATATTATACAAGGAACCAGGTTCGTGCTTTAAAGCGACAACCAACGTTATTTTATCAGCATTAGGGATTTCCTGCATTTCGCTCGCAATCACAAAAAAACGAGTGTAATTATTGGTATTAGCATTAATATTGCTGGCAAGAATCTCCAAACCATACAGTTCTGCAGCCTGTCTACCAGCTACCGCAGCCATATAATCGGTTTTCTTGGCACTGACCAGTTCAGCTCCTTTGGCCGTATTAAAATAGGGAATCTGGGCCATCTTCGGATACTGTTTGAAGAAAGGCCGACACTGGGCAAAACCTTGTGGATGGGAATAAACCTCAGTGATTTTCTCAAGTGAAGTTCCTGGATAGGCCAATAGATTATGTTCTATTTTCACACATTTTTCGCCCACAATGTGACAGTCATAGCGGCGCACCAGATCATAAACTTCCGTGATGCCGCCGGTGGAAGAATTTTCGATTGGCAGCAAACCATAGACTACCTCGCCTTCTTTCACCGCCTGAGCAACATCTTCAAAGAGAGTATAATTGTGTTCTTCAACATTAACGCCGGCAAAATATTTTTGCAAAGCCAGATGACTGTAAGCGCCCGGAACACCCTGATAACCAACAACGATTTTTGCGCCAAAAGTATTAGCGATTGCATTTTTAGGAAGTTCACTCTCTAAATATTCTTCTTCCTGCCGGCAGCTTATATCAATAATCTGAGCCATTATCTTTCTTAAACCATCAGCATATGCTGAATTCTGGACACGCTTTTTGCAATTATCCAAAACAATTGCTTCCCGTGCTTTATCCCTTACCGGCAGTTTTTTTATCTTCTTGTATACCGCCACTTCGTGAACAGCGTTCATACGTTCTTCAAAAAGTTTTGCTATCTCAGCATCAATTTTATCGATTTTTTCCCGTATTTCTGCTAAGTTAAGTTTTTTCATCATTTCACCATCAGTTTCATATCAGACGTTAAAAGCATATCTAAAACTATCCAGGCGGCAACACCTTCAATCACCGGTACTGCTCTCTGTACGATGCAGGGATCATGGCGGCCGGCAATCTGCAGTATTGTATTTTCACCTTTGGCCAAATTAACGGTTGTCTGCTGCTTGCCAATCGAAGGAGTTGGTTTGATGCCAACCTTGAATATCACAGGCATACCATTGGTAATACCACCGAGTATGCCGCCATTATTATTGGTTCTGGTCTTTACACTGCCTTCCTCCAAATAAAGCGGATCATTTGCTTCGGAACCGCGCATAGCAGTCAAGGCAAAGCCGGCACCAAATTCAAGACCTTTTACGGCCGGTACGGAAAAAAGAGCATGGGCTAATCTGCTTTCAACGGAATCAAAAAAGGGAGAACCAATTCCGGCAGGTAAACCCAGAATCATACACTCAATGCTGCCACCGACCGAATCAGCCTGTTCGCGCACATTCAGAATCAGTTCCTGCATCTTTTGGCCTTGTTCGTCATCAAGTACAGCCATGGTTTTTAATGCCAGGGAGTCTAAAGTCGCCGTACTTTCGCCGAGAGGATTGAATGCTAAGTCCTTAATGCCATAAATCTCAGCAATATGTCCGCCTACCTTGATTCCTTGAAGTGCCAGAATTTGCTTCGACAATGCCCCGATAAAAACCAGCGGCGCTGTCAGTCGGCCGGAAAAATGCCCGCCACCGCGGTAGTCGTTAAAGCCATGATATTTGATTTTACCAGAATAATCCGCGTGTCCCGGGCGCATTACGTCCTTGAGCAGGCTATAGTCGCCAGAACGGGTATCGCTGTTCTCTATAAGGGCGCAAAGTGGAGTTCCAGTCGTTTTCCCCTCAAAAACACCACTTTGAATAACAAACCCATCTTTCTCCTGTCTCGGAGTTGACATAAGATTTTGCCCGGGTGCCCTTCTTTTCATTTCTTGTGAAATCATTGCAAGATCAAGCGTCATGCCAGGTGGCAGCCCATCAATAACTAACCCGATAGCCGCACCATGCGATTCGCCAAAAATTGCCATCTTTATTCTCTCACCATGTATACCGCTCATAAATTGCCCTCTCCCCTTCAAATTATGCCATTGTGAGTAATTATATTTAAATTATCTTCTCTAGTTTTTAACTGGCAGCAGGTGCATACTTTAAAATCAATAAACCAACCACTGCGGATATAAAGGAACCAGCGGCAATGCCTATTTTGGCCGAATCAGCAGCAGGTGTCCCGGCAAAGACCAGCGTTGTCATAAAAATAGCAATGGTAAAACCAATGCCAGCGACTACGCCAGCGCCAAAAATATGTGTCCAGGTAACGCCACTGGGCGGTGATGCAATTTTCAGCAGCGCCGTCAGCCTGGCCATGCAATAGATACCTAGAGGCTTACCAACAAATAACCCAACAAAAACACCTATGCTGACCGGTGAAAAAACCTCTGTTTCAGCAGAAAAAGCAATACCGGCATTAACAAACGCAAAAAATGGCAGCACCAGGTAATGTACAAAAGAATGCAGGCCTGTCTCCATTTTGGTAAGCGGCGTCAATGCTCTTTCAGACAAGCGCCCGATAGTAAAAATTGATTCCTTGGCCTTATCGTCAATCAAAGTATTGACTGTTGTCTTTTCATCTGTAATTAACTTTTTAAAATGCACGCGGGAGCGTTTTAAATACTCCTCAAAAGCTACCTTAGGTTTTACAGGTATCGTCATAGCCGCTAAAACACCGGCAATAGTAGGATGAATGCCTGATTTGGCAACAGCAATCCATACCAGAACGGACAAAACAGTATAAACAAAAGTAGAGCGTACACCGAATTTATTCAATAAATACATAAAGGCCAAAAGACAAATTGCAGAAAGTAATGCAATCATGCTCAATTGGCTGGTATATAAAACACCAATGATAATGATACCAATAATATCATCCGCAATGGCAAGAGTTGTCAAAAAAACTTTGAGGCCGACAGGAACCGAAGAACTGATTAACGATAGCACTGCAAGGCTGAAAGCAATATCCGTAGCAGTCGGAATAGCCCAACCGCCAGCTGTTGCCACATTATGTGGAAACACTGAATAAAGCAATGCTGGCATTACAACTCCGCCTACCGCTGATATAACAGGAAACAAGGCCATTTTTACTTGCTTCAAATGGCCTACCAAAAGCTCTCTTTTAATTTCCAAACCAACGAGAAAGAAGAAGAAAACCATCAACCCATCGTTTACGATATCCAAAAGACTATGTGTATTGGCATAAGGCCCTATCGAAATTGTTATAGGTACTTCAATAAAATTAAAATAATAATCTTTATATGGTGAATTTGCCAATAACATTGCTAAAATGACGCATAAAACCAGAAGCATGCCGCCAAAAGAAGGCGACTGCAAGATTCTGAGCGTGCCTTTTAAAATTGAATATTTGTGCTTGTTATAAAGTTCTTTCATAGGACCTCCCTAATTCTATCTTTTAAGCTCTTTTCCCCTCTATTTCATACCTTTGCTATTTGCCCACCTAAAGCCGCAAAGTCCTCCCAAAATTTGGGATAGGATTTTCTGACGCTTTCAGCGCCATGAACAACAACTTCACTTTGACATTTGCAGCTTGCTATAGCAAGAGACATCGCAATTCGGTGATCATTCCAGCATTCAACTTCGCCGCCAGTCAAAAATTGCCTGCCTTTTATTATTAAGCCATCGGTAAGCTCAGTTATGTCTGCGCCAAGCTTGCCAAGTTCTGTAGTCACAGCCTGTAGGCGATCACATTCTTTGATCCGCAGCCTGCCGGCGTTGATTATTTCTGTTGTGCCTTCACTGACAGCCGCCAAAACTGCTAGCACAGGTATAATATCTGGACAATTCGCAGCGTCAATGATTGTGGCTTTTGTTGCCGTTAAAGACGACGTTACCGCCAGATTTAATTCATCAAGCTTAAGTTGAGCACCCATTGCCGCCAGAATATCAATAATCGCTTTGTCGCCCTGCAGCGAGGACAAGGTCAGTCCTACACAATCAATGGGCCCGCCAAAAACACCTGCAACAAGCCAAAAAGCAGCTTGGGAATAGTCACCTTCGACTACCGACTCCCGACTGATATATTGCTGCCCGCCACGAATGCGATAACACAGATAATTCTCGTGTTCAATTTCAATACCGTATTTTGCGAGGCAGGAAAGTGTAAGCTCGACATAGCTTTGTGATTCCAGCGGTGAAGTTATGGTAATCACTGAATCTCCTGCAAGAAGCGGTAAAGCAAATAAAAGTCCGCTGATAAATTGCGAGCTGACGTTGCCCGGTAATTCAAAACTACCGGCAGTCAGTTTGCCTTGCAGCTTCAAAGGCAACTCACCAGACCGTGCAGTCGTATAGGCAAATCCTTGTTTAGTAAAAATATCATAATAAGCATCAAGCGGTCTGGAAACAAGCTTGCCATGTCCTCTGAAGGATACTTCCTCACCGCAAAGAGCTGCTATGGGTATCATGAAGCGCAAAGTTGAGCCAGATTCCCCGCAGTCTATTTCTTTATTGACTACCCGCAGAATGCCGCCTTCAATCTTGAAAGCCGTCCTGCCTGGATATTTTGAGGTTACCTTAGTAATTTTGGTACCCAGAGCTTCTAAAGCACGGCAAGTCGCTTCCATGTCTGCTGACATGCTGATGTTATCAACAATAGATGTTCCTTCCGCTAAGGCAGCGCAGATTATTTCCCTGTGCCCCATACTTTTGGAGGAAGGAATACAAACCTTGCCGGCGAGAGGAGTTGGTTTTATATGTATAGTGTCCATAGCTTACTCCTATCTTATATAAGATGCCAATTCTTCACACGGTATTTTCATTAATCTTGCCTGACCAATCTTATCTAAGACAATAAGGGTTATGGTTCCGCCCTTTTTCTTTTTATCCAAGGCAATAGTTCTCAGTACTTCGTCTTTTGCCATAACCGCTTCCGTTGGCAAGCCATAACGCTTTAAAACTTCCCTGATCAACTTGGCAGAACCCTTTGCCGTAATACCCAATTGTTCGGTCTGCTCAGTCAAAGCAACCATGCCGATACCCACACCTTCTCCATGAGTGAAGGTTTCGTAATTAAAGTATTTCTCCACCGCATGTCCGATAGTATGTCCGAAATTCAATAACATGCGTTCGCCTGTGTCAAATTCATCCATTTCCACTATGCGTGCTTTAATGGAACAGCATTCTTGGATAATCGCTTCAATCTCTGACAAAAGCTCTTCATCGTCTTTTATGTGCTGCAATTTGGCAAAAAGGCCGGAACTACGAATACAGCCATACTTTATCGCCTCCGCCAAACCATCGTGCAAATAACGCTTAGGCAAAGTGCCAAGCAGATCCGGATCAATAAATACGCCAAGTGGCTGATAAAAACTGCCAACAAGATTTTTGCCGGCCGGCAGGTCAACCGCTACTTTACCGCCCACACTGCTGTCTATCTGCGCCAGCAAAGAAGTCGGGACCTGGATAAAATCAATGCCGCGCAAGAAGGTAGCAGCCGCAAAACCGCCAAGGTCGCCCGGAACACCACCGCCAAAAGTAATGACCAAGTCACTTCTGGTCATCCCAAAAGCTGCCATCTGTGCAAAGACATCACTAAGGGTTCCCAGTGTCTTACTCTTTTCTCCCGGTTCGATCACAATCCTGCTGACACTGAAAGCTGCATCTTCCAAGGCCTTCTGTATGCTTTGGCCATACAAGGCATCCACATTAGCGTCTGTAATAACTGCGACTTTGTCAGCCTTAGAAAGCAATCTTGCTTCGCTGCCGATTTTTGCCAGTAGTCCTCTTGCAATTTTTATGTCATAACTTCTTTTTCCCAGATTAACTTTAACTTCATCCATGATATAAGGCCTTCCTTTTGCTGGCTGCACTTTGCATCATTAGTTTGAGAGTTTCCGCGTCGCCCTTTTCCAAAGCCTCTGTCCAGCGTGCCAATTGTTCCTGAAAACTCTTTATTTCCGCCAGCACGTTTTCTCTGTTATACAGAAAGAGGTCTGTCCATAATTCCGCATTAATATCGGCAACCCGCGTCGCATCTCTGAAACTGCCGGCAATAAAACACTTTGTTTCGTCATTCATTGACTTGCTGTTGACCAGCGAAACAGCGAGCAAATGCGGCAGATTGCTAGTGTAGGCAATTATCCTGTCATGCTGCTGGCGAGAAACTTCAACCACCCGCTTGCAGCCGAGAGTTTGGGCAAACTTCTTAAGCCAGTTTATATTGTCTTGATGATTGCCCGGTCTCGGCACAACAATATAGTTGGCACCGTCAAAAATTTCTGCAGCAGATTGACTAAAGCCCCTTCCTTCTCTTCCTGCCATCGGATGTCCGGCAACGAAATCCATGTCAGCGCTTAGTAACTCATCAATGCCTTCTATTATATCGCCCTTGATGCCAGCAGCATCAGTAAGCAGAACACCAGTTTTAAAATATTGAACATTTTTCTTCACAAAATCATAAATAACAGCGGGATAAACCGCAAAAATAATCACATCAGCTTCTTGCAAAGATTCATCAGGCACTGAACAGGTTGCATCAATAACGTCCTCTTTCAAAGCCTGCCCTAATACATTCTTGTCGGAATCAACTCCAATAATCTTCTTAACACCTAAGCGGCGGAGTGCCTTGGCATACGAGCCGCCAATCAAACCCAAGCCGACAATGCAAAATACTGTGTCTTTTAATTCTTTATCCATGCTACTAAACCTACCAATCAAAAAACTCACCTCATTGTTCTTTTTTTAAGTTAATGCCTACAATTCTACAATCCTACGCTGCTACATTCATTATAACCTAAAAAGACTGCGGTGAAAATTTTATCCTGATTGCCATCTTATAATTCCCTTCCAACAATCTTCGCAATTTCCTTTAAGTCCTTCATCAAATTCGCAAAACGCTCCGGTTTCAAGGATTGAGCGCCATCACACCATGCATTTTCCGGGTCATTATGCACTTCTATCATCAATCCATCGGCACCTACGGCAACAGCAGCCTTGGCAAGCGGTTCAACCATCCACCACATACCGGCAGCATGGCTTGGGTCAACAAGAACAGGTAGATGACTCAACTTCTTTACTGCAGGAATAGCGCTTAAATCCAAGGTGTTACGCGTGTAAGTTTCATAAGTACGAATGCCGCGTTCGCACAGAATAACATTTTCGTTACCGCCAGCCATAATGTATTCAGCTGACATTATCCATTCTTCAATAGTAGCAGACAGGCCTCTTTTGAGCAAAATAGGGGTCTGTATCTTGCCTAACTCTTTCAGCAATTCAAAATTTTGCATATTACGTGCGCCGACTTGAATCAAATCAACATCTTCCGCAAATCTTTCAATTTTATCCGCAGACATGATTTCTGTTACTATCGGCAGTCCGTTGGCCTCACCGGCAGCCTTCAGCATATCCAAACCCTTTTCCTTCAATCCTTGGAAAGAGTACGGAGAGGTACGAGGTTTGAAAGCGCCGCCGCGCAACAGTGTGGCACCAGCTTCTTTGACCGATTTTGCTACCGAATTCATCTGTTCATCGGTCTCGATAGAACAAGGCCCGGCGATAACCGCCAGTTTTTTGCCGCCGATTGGCACACCGCTGACATCAACAATAGAATTTTCCGGATGAAACATCCGATTAGCTCTTTTGAAAGGTTCCTGCACGCGCATAACTTTTTCCACATAATCGTTTACGGTGATGCGCTTGGGGTCAAAAGCGCTGGTATCACCTATAACACCCAAAATAGTCACGTTAACGCCGACTATCTCATTAATCTGGAAGCCTTCCCGCAAAAGCATATCTTTCAGTTTCCTGCATTCAGCTTCCGGCGCTCCGGGTTTCAATACTATAATCATAATCTGTTTCTCCTCTGCGTAGATATTTTTATATTTTTACAGCTTTGAAAACGGAGTATTACAATTCTCTGCCAACAATCGGGGCTATATTTTTCAAATCTTGCATCAAGTTTGCAAAGCGTTCTGGTTTCAAAGATTGAGCACCATCGCACCATGCATTTTCCGGATCGTTATGCACTTCTATCATGAGACCATCTGCACCTACGGCAATAGCTGCCTTGGCAAGTGGCTCAACCATCCACCACATACCGGCAGCGTGGCTAGGATCCACGATGACTGGCAAATGACTTAATTTTTTGACTGCCGGAATTGCGCTCAAATCCAAGGTATTGCGGGTATATGTTTCATAGGTACGGATGCCGCGTTCGCACAAAATAACATTTTCGTTACCACCTGCCATAATGTATTCTGCCGACATAATCCATTCTTCAATCGTTGCTGCCAAACCTCTTTTAAGCAGAATAGGTACCCGCGTCTTGCCCAGTTCTTTCAGCAATTCAAAATTCTGCATATTACGTGCGCCAACTTGGATCAAATCAACCTTGCCCACAAATTCATCAATTTTGTCCGCAGACATTATTTCTGTTACTATCGGCAAGCCATTCTTCGCACCTGCCTCGCCAAGCATATCCAGACCTTTTTCTTTTAAACCTTGGAAAGAGTACGGAGAGGTGCGAGGTTTGAAAGCGCCGCCGCGTAAGAGTGCTGCACCGGCTTCTTTGACGGATTTAGCTACAGAATTCATCTGTTCATCAGTTTCAATAGAGCAAGGCCCGGCGATTACCGCTAATTTCTTACCACCAATTGCTACTCCTCCAACATTTACAATCGTATTTTCCGGATGGAACATGCGATTGGCGCGTTTGAAGGGTTCCTGCACACGCATTACTTTCTCCACATAATCATTAACAGTAATACGCTTAGGATCTATCATGCTGGTGTCGCCAACAACACCAAGGATACAGTAATTCAGACCTTTACTCACATTAATGTAAAAACCCTGCTTTTCCAAACTTTCCTGAACTTTTTTCGCTTCTGCATCTGGTGTTCCTGGTTTCATTACGATAATCATGCTAACATCACCTTTTCCCTTATATTTTCATTTTTTAAAATACCCAATTCTTTATTTTGAACAAATAAAAAAGCAGGCTCCGTAAAAGAGCCTGCCCGATGACAACATCAAATATCAGGAATTAATATTCATCGCTACCTTTTTCGGCCTCTATTCACGCTAATTGAGCTATTCAGTTGATCGCATGCAAAATACCAAGTGCTAAAATAATAGCCTTGGTTAAAAGTAAACGCGTATTCAACTGCCCAATTTTGCATTAAGTTAGATTTCATTATGTAGCCGCCTGTTGTTTAATTTTCTAGATTAATTGTCGTTATCTTACCTTGCACCAGTAGACTTGTCAAGGAAAATATTTACACTTTTAACAACTTTTTATGCAATGTAAACAATATTACATTATTATGGTTTCTTAAAAACCTCTCTTTTCATATAATACCGCTGACCAAAGTAACGAAAGCACTGGCAAAAACAGTGCCAATGACCAGACGTTTAAAAAGAACCGCGTTAATTTTATAAAATAGCCTCTCTCCCAAAGCCCAGCCAACTACCATTGCCGGAATGGATAATAAGGTTATATTGATCATTTCCGCAGGATGAAAAGAACCCCAAAAGTAGCTCAGCATTAAAGTACCAGCATTGCCAAGAAGGAAAAATCTCACTAAATTTGCTCTCATCAATTCTTTCGGCAGATTTTCGTTAAGATAATAGCAGACTATCGGCGGTCCGTTTAACCCGGCGGTTGCACCGCAAAACCCGCTAACAAAACCATAACCCAGTTGTGCCAAACGTTTATGCACCAACTGAAATTTAAAATTTTTGATTAACGCAGCCGTTGCCAAAAGCAAACTCAACCCTATAACAATTTTGACAGAGTTGACACTGGCTATTTTCAGAAAATACGCTCCCGGCAATGCCCCCAGCAAACTGCCGACAAACAAAGGTATGACTTGACCTAGATTGCCAGCTTTCCAAGTTTTGACAAGCATGATTGATTTCATGAACATGCCACTGAACAAAAGGAAGATAACTGCGTCCTTGGGTCCCATGACAAAAGTAAGAAAAGGAGCAGCTACAAGCGCAAAGCCAAAACCAGTAACTGCCTGAATGAGGCTGGCTGCAAAAATAATCATTGAAATTGTTAAAATAAATTGAACATCCAAAGTTGCTTCTGTCCCCTTCCAGGCAGATTTTATACTATTCTAAGCTTAATTCTTATAATTGACAAGGTAATATAATAAAGATATATTAGGTAGTATGCCAAACAATTATATTTCGGGAGTGATACTATGAGCTGTGATAAAAACTGTGAAACTTGCTCAACAAGCGATAATTGCAATGACAAGGCACTTAATGAACAAGACTACAAAATTAATGCCTTCCTCGGTAACGTAAAACATAAATTAATGGTAATGAGCGGCAAAGGCGGCGTCGGCAAAAGCACTGTAGCCGCTAATCTTGCTATCGCACTTAGCGAAAAA
Organism: uncultured Acidaminococcales bacterium; assembly: GCA_964386405.1. Classification (GTDB taxonomy): domain Bacteria; phylum Bacillota; class Negativicutes; order Acidaminococcales; family Acidaminococcaceae; genus RZYP01. The sequence continues at coordinate 33,082 of CAYLRW010000006.1, forward strand.
GGTTATAGTGTTGGTTTACTGGATGTTGATCTTCACGGTCCAAGTATAGCCGGTATTTTAGGTTTGACCGGTATCCCCTTAAACGCTGATGGCGATCAACTGCTCCCTTATCAATACAATGAAAATTTGCAGGTTATGAGTGTACAGGGTCTTTTAGCTGATCCAGATGATGCCTTAATCTGGCGTGGTCCTTTAAAGATCGGTGTGATAAGACAATTTTTGGCAGATACAAAATGGGCTGATCTTGACTATCTGATTATCGACTGCCCTCCTGGAACCGGTGATGAACCGCTCACAATCATTCAGACCATCAAAGATGCGCAGGCAGTAATTGTAACTACCCCACAAGAGGTTTCATTGGCAGATGTGCGTAAATCAATCAATTTCTGTCAGCAGGCGCAGCTTGCTATTCTTGGTATCGTTGAAAATATGAGTGGTTTTGTCTGCCCAGATTGCGGTACAGTCCATAACATCTTTAAGAGCGGTGGCGGCGCTAAACTGGCAGCTGAACGCAACATAAACTTTCTTGGCAAGCTGCCAATCGACCCACAAGTCGTAGACAGCGAAGATGCCGGTAATCCTACAGCAGCTATAAGCTTACAAACAAAAGAGGCACTGAAAACTATGGTAAATAATATCATAGAAAAGGTAAAATAAAAAAGCGAGGAGCGGAACTGACTCATTCCGCTCCTCTTTCGATATGATTTCACGTGAAAATCCCTCACTGCCTTGCCTTCTGCCACCAAGGCCTTCGGATATCAACGGAAACCATATCCAAAACACCCTTTCAGGGTGTTTTTTCTATTAAGAGGACAGCCATCCTGCTGCCCTCTTTTTACATAGGTCCGAGAGTTACCTCCATCAACAGTCTGTTCCATGCACAAACCTTCTGACAACCAAGGGAACCGTAAACCAAACGCTTCATCTCTTGAAAATCTCTCGCAACCTATGACCTTTGCTCTTTGTGTTTAAATTATAACTCAAAAACCTCAAAGTTGCAAGTATTTTTCAGAAAATTTTGTGTATTATTTGTAGCATATATGCACTTTTCAGCTGCCACTTTTCAAGCAGCCAGCATTGTATTATCCCTTTTCCACAACATACTTGGTTATTCCTTTAAATATATTATCTCTGATACTGCCGCAAGTAACTGTACTCCAACACATATTGCTGCTTTGTTGACAATCAAGGACAAGACCGAAATCAGTATAATCGGTATAACCTATAGCTGCGCATTTCACTTCATGTGTACTGCGATTGAATTGGAAAAGGAAGTGTTTCAAAGAAGTACCAAGATGCTCATAACCATTAGTAGACAATTTATACTTCTGACGATTAATTATACGTTTTCGCCTGCCAGTATCTTTATAGCCTACAAAAATCCAAGCATCGTACTCTACCCATGTCTGTTTTATTGCTGTTACTTTCAATTTTGTAGTGTCCAACCAATAACTCTCCGCATAATTGGCAAACAACCTATAATATTTTTTATAGAACTCTTCCATGGCCGACGACACCTCTCCATGAATTCTACCTTCTGTTAAATCGTCTTTTCGGTGCCAATTGCAAATTATCCTGCATATTTCTATCTTAATTTAAGAAAAAATTATTTTTCAGCACTTCTACTTCCTGAAGATTTGTTATTTGTTGCTTACAATGCTATAATCAGCAAATAAGAACAGAAATGAGGTCATTTAGCAAGTATGAAGAAATATACTCTCAAAAAGTCGATATTTTTAAGCCTTGGCTTAGCAACTGTCCTTTCTTCTTTGCATTTTATTCAGGACGAGCAACAACCACAAAGTGCCGAAATAGATTGTGCCGTAGTTGCCAAAGCACACGCCGCAACTCCTCAATGGCGCAAACCTGCTTCGCCGACAGTGCATTTTTCTGCAAACAATCCTGCTTCTTTACGTCCAATGTTAACTTGGACAAAAGTCAAAGGTGCCGTAATATACGAAGTAGAATTTCTACCAGCGCCACTAGCTGCGCTTGATAGAAATGAACTTTCCGAAAATAATATTTTCGCTACTCGTCAAGTCTATGGTAACAGTTATAATCCTGATTTGTTAGATTTTGCCGGCACAAGCCCGATTTATTGGCGTGTGCGCGCTCTTAATTTTGACGGCGAACCTATAAGCAGTTTTTCTGATCCCGAAAAACTTTATTTTGATGCTTCTGTACAACCAGTCAATGCTCCTGTTCCACATTCTTCCTTTGGAACAGTTAATGGCTCTACCCTTCTCTATCCTGTCTATTCCTGGATGCCGATAGCTAATGCTACCCAGTATGAAGTTGAACTTTTAGATGCTCCACCAGAAAACCCTAATGGCATCGAACCTTCTGTGCATCGCATCTGGTCTGCTATAACAGCGCTCTCAGACAAATATGATGATAGTGCGCGTTATTCTTCCAAACCTTTTTATTGGCGGGTCAGAGCTCTGGATGATAATGGCAACCCCGTAGGTGTTTATTCTGATGCACAGGAATTCACTGTTAATCCTGATGCCGGCTGGGAAATTGCTACTTTTGGCGACAGCATAAGTCACGGTGGCGGAAGCATGTCCTATTCACCTGTTGATTGGGAATATAGCTATCAGACTTACCTAGACTTTCCTGTTATTAACTTATCAGCTAGTGGCGATACCAGCGATACCGCAGTTAGTCGTTTCGATGATGATGTCCTGCCTTTCCACCCTCGCTATCTGATTATTTTGGAAGGCTCCAACAGTATCCGCGGCGGCACGCCAGCGGAAGAAGTTATCAGCGATCTGAAAGCTATAAAAACCAAGTGTGAGAATAATAATATAGTGCCTATTTTCATGACGCTTCCACCAATTAATCCTGAAAGCATTGAAAAAGTCTTTAATGAACCTACCTCTGATAATTGGCGCGAAGAAATGGACAAAGTCAATCAATATATCCGCACTGAAACTCTTTGCATCGATTTGGCAATCAGAATGAACTATCCCGGTGGTCTCCTTCCAGAAAGGCTTGCATTGGATGGTCTTCATCCCGATATCAATATTAAAAGAAAGATGGCATCCATAATTAATGCCGAATTCCCTAAAATACTTAAATCATTATCACAAAAATAAGCGCAAATAAACCCATGAGGAATTTAAACATCCTCATGGGTTATTAATTTAACTTGTAAATTCAATTGGCCATATAAATTAATGGAACGGAGAAAACAAGCATGATCGTCAACCCCAAGGGAATGCCAACCTTAGCCCACTCCTTACTTGGAATATCAAGTTTGTTTGCTGAAATAATATTAGGTATATTTCCCAAGATCAACATGCCACCACTTATTAAAAGACCCATTAAAATTGCCTTAATCTGTCTGGAAGACATCTTGTCACTAATTTCTGCTGCAGCAAGCGTTGCATTGTCCAATACAGCCGAAATCATATTAATCCAGTATAAGATTTCGCTCGGCAGACCAAGGACAAAACGATCAATGACAGGTTTGAGTCCCGTTCCCAGAAAAGTCAAAGCCATAACAAAAAGATAGACGTTAAAAGCTCTGAAAATGACGGCATTATAGCTCTCACTCTCGCCATTCTTGCTTATTGCAGCTTCCGCTCCTTGATCTTTTACAAAAAAAGCAGCAAAAATTCCTAGAGCAATGACGGTAGGTATAATATAAATGCCAAAATTTCTCAGAAGATACCAAAAATCAACGCCAAGTTTTGAAACAACAATTGTTGCTAATGGCTCGCCAATAGGAGTCAGCGCCGACCCTAACCCAATAGAAAAACAAGTAATTATCGTCAAGGCGATTTCATCCTTGCGCTTCAACTTTAGAACACCAACTATTTCGACAAGGAATAAAGCCGCAATAATCGCAGTGATCAGGCTGGAGATTAATCCTAAAACAACAACAATAAGAAAAACCAATAGTTTATGCGGAACAAGCTTCTGGATTTGATGAATGTTAGTTGTGATCAAGTCATTACATCTTTTAAATAAAAGTCCGAAAATCAGCACTGCCGCGGCAATCATAAGCGGCTCTTCCAAGGCCTTCAAAATTAGTCCCCAACTCATTTGATTAGAAACTAAAACAGACGATACGCCCATAACAAAAAGAAACATCTCCAAATTGCGTTCGACTTTTTTATTTGTAAAAGGCAGTACCAAAACCACAATAACAATTAGACAAAGGACGCTGTACACCATATTTCCAATCAAACTCATCATCCCCTTAAACATAATTTAAGTACAAATGATTTGCGTATCGGCTTAGCGTCAACTCAATCATTCACCTCAATACAACACATCCGCATAGTTCTTAATTTTTTTAAGCGCGTCCTTCCTCGCCTTTTTCTATGATGTAAGCTACAACAGCGTCGCCAGTTATATTAACGGTTGTACGCGGCATATCTAGTACCCTGTCGATACCGGCAACTAATGCCACGCCTTCAAGCGGTAAACCTACTGACTGCAATACCATGGTGAGCATGATAAGGCCAGCACCTGGAACACCTGCGGTACCGATAGAAGCTAATGTGCCGGTAAGAATTATTGTCATCATCTGCGCAGAAGTAAGCTCTATGCCATAGATTTGTGCAACAAACAATGCGCAAACGCCCTGGTATAAAGCAGTCCCGTCCATGTTGACAGTCGCGCCTAAAGGAAGCACAAAACTTGATATTTCCTTGGAAACGCCCATCTTTTGAACACATTCCATATTAACCGGTAAAGTTGCGGAACTGGAACAAGTCGAAAAAGCAACCAATTGAGCTGGTAATAAATTCTTAAAAAAAGCAAGCGGATTATATTTACCAATAAACTTTAACATAGCACCATAAACGAATACCGCATGTAGGAGACAGCCTAGATATACACAAACAACTACCTTTAAGAGAGGAAGCAAAACACTGGGTCCGTTAGCGGCAACAACCGGGGCAATCAAAGCAAAAACACCAAGCGGTGCAATTTTCATGATCATATTTACAATGGCATAGCAAGTTTCAGCCAAGCCATCAAAAAAATTAAACACTGTTTGTGCCCGTTCGCCGACAACAGCGATACCACCGCCAACAAATAAAGCAAAGACGATAATTTGCAGCATATTTGCTTTCAACATAGCATCCATAGGATTGCTAGGGAAAATATCTACGATAACCTGCATGATCGGTGGAGCTTCCTTAGCAGCAGCTTTGACTTCCGCACCAGGCATTGTAAGTCCCATACCTGGATCTAAAATTGTTCCGAGCACAAGACCGAGAAAGATTGCAAAAGCCGTAGTGCCTAAATAATAGGCAAGCGTTTTAGTGCCTATACGGCCAATTTTCTTCACATCTCCCAAACCGCAGACACCTACTATTAATGAGGCAAAAACCAGCGGAACGATAATCATCTTAATTAAATTCAAAAAAATAGCGCCAAAAGGAGCAATCCAAGTTTTGGCAAGTGGTACCCCTTCACTTCCCAGGCCTAGACCGGCCAACACGCCAAGAGCAAGACCAATTAAAATCTTCGTTGATAAATTCATGCACTTTCCCCCTGTTTTAATAGCTAATGTCATGTAACAATTTTATTGCATAACAATAAAAAAACTTCATAGATTGTTACCTGCCATCTTTAAAAAATAACAATTTACAAATTAGACGTATTTACCAAAAATCCTTCCACAGATTGTCATGTATACAATATTCTTTATTACGAGATTTTGAGTGGACAGAGAAAACCTGTTTTTTTACAGTTTACTTTGCCATCAGAAAAATGAATGTTTGTTGTAAATTTACAAATGGCTGGAACACTTTTCAAGTGTTCCAGCCATTTCTTATTTTTATTAACCAAATTTAGAAATTAAAGGTCACGTCAGTCCAGATCGTCTTGTTATTGCCATCGCCAATC